>JBPCTP010000135.1:0-3590 GCA_051011615.1 Microthrixaceae bacterium
GCTGCGACCTGCGCGATCTCGGACTTCTCGTCGATCTCCTTGGCCGAATCCGCAATGGCGCCGACGGCAGCTTCGACTGCAGTCTCGATTCCGCGCTTCACGCCCATGGGGTTGGCGCCGGCTGCGACGTTGCGCAGTCCCTCGCGCACCAGTGCCTGTGCGAGCACGGTTGCGGTGGTGGTTCCGTCACCTGCGATGTCGTTGGTCTTGGTGGCGACCTCCTTCACGAGCTGTGCGCCCATGTTCTCGAAGGCGTCGTCGAGCTCGATCTCACGGGCGATGGATACGCCGTCGTTGGTGATCGTGGGTGCACCGAACTTCTTGTCGAGCACCACGTTGCGGCCCTTGGGACCGATCGTGACCTTGACCGCGTCGGCCAGGGCATTGACGCCGGCTTCGAGTGAGCGCCGGGCGTCGTCGTCAAACTTCAGGATCTTTGCCATTTCTTCTCCGTATCGTTGAAAGGAGGCGTCTTGTTTATGGAATGCGTTGGGTGGTCTGTTGGGTCAGGACTTGGTCACTTGACCGTGGCGAGAACGTCGCGGGCCTGAAGGATCAGGAGATCCTCACCCTCGACGGTGATCTCGGTGCCGCCGTACTTGGAGTACACGATCTTGTCGCCGACGCTCACGTCGACGGGGATCAGATCGCCGGTGTCGGAACGACGGCCGGGGCCGACGGCGAGCACCTCGCCCTGCTGGGGCTTTTCCTTGGCGGTGTCTGGAATGATCAGACCGCTTTTGGTCGTCTCTTCGGCCTCGGCCTGACGGACGACAAGTCGGTCTTCGAGCGGCTGCAGGTTCATGCAATCCTCCGGGTGGCCACAGATGCATGTCTGTGGAAATCTCGTGGTTTCTAGGGACGCCGGGTGGCTTTGGCACTCCCCCCGGACGAGTGCCAAAGGTAGCACTCTCGATATGCGAGTGCTAACCGGGGCGGGGTCACACTCACACCGGTGACCCACTCGATCTGAACCGGTTCTCAGATTGGCCGGCCGGCACCGATCTGGCCAACCCTCGCCCCGGCCCAACCAGAGAGCTCACCCGAACAGGAATCCGTCCCACGGCCACCGCCTCGCCGTGGCGCAACCCGTGACTTCCCGTCCCGACCCACCGGAGGGCTGCGACGTCATGTCTGATCTACCTGAGAAAGAGGCGATCCCTGGGGTCAGCACCGGTGTCGAACGGTGACGGACCGACTCGCCCGAGGCGGTACCAGCCGGTGGCTGCAACCATCGCCGCATTGTCGGTGCACATTGCCCGACTCGGCAGGAAGCCCTGGATGCCGTCATCGGCACAGGCCCCGAGGAACTGCTCCCGCAACAGCGAGTTCGCCGCCACCCCGCCTCCGAGTGCCAACGCGCTCGCACCTGCTTGTTGAGCCGCTCGACGGGACTTGTCGACCAGCACATCCGCCACGGCAGCCTGGAAACTCGCGGCCACGTCCTCGGTGGACACCCGCGGGTTGTCCCTGACGTGGTTGACCACCGCGGTCTTGAGGCCACTGAAGGAGAAGTCGAGCCCATCGCCCAACATCGCCCTCGGGAAATCGATGGCCTCGGGGTCCCCCGAGAGGGCTGCGGAGTCGATCGCCGGACCGCCCGGATAGCCGAGGCCCAGGAACCTTGCGACCTTGTCGAAGGCTTCACCGGCAGCGTCATCGAGGGTTTCCCCCAGCAGCCGGTACTGCCCGTGGTCGGCCATCTCGATCAACATCGTGTGTCCGCCGGAGACCAACAGCACCACCAGCGGGAACTCGAGCTCCGGCTCCTCCAGCAGCGCCGCGTACAGGTGCGCTTCGAGGTGGTTGACCGCCACGAACGGCACACCCCAGGTGAGCGCCAGTGCCTTGGCGGCGGACACGCCGACCAGCAGCGCCCCGATCAGCCCCGGGCCATTGGTAGCCGCAACGGCGCGGATGTCGCGTCCCTCGATTCCGGCCTCGACCATGGCCTGAGCGGTCACGGGAATCAGCAACTCCGTGTGTGCCCGGCTGGCGATCTCCGGCACGACGCCGCCGTAGCGAGCATGCAGGTCAACCTGTGACGACACCACCGACGACAGCACCTCGGTGCCACCTCGCACTGCGGCAGCCGCGGTCTCATCGCAGCTCGTCTCGATACCCAGCACCAGGGTGGTGGCGTCGGGAGCTTCAGCTGATCCGGTTTCGGTCATGCAATGCCCTCGGTTCGCCGGAGCACTCCCAGCGACTCCTCGATATTCGTGCGACGAGCCCTCTGTGATGGGGAACCTATGTCGTGGGACCACATCACCAGGGCGTCCTCGCCGTTGTCGTTGTAGTAGCCCGCACGGATACCACCGGGTGTGAAGCCGAACCGTCGATACAGTGCCTGGGCCGGCGAGTTGGAGATCCGCACCTCGAGCGTGAGGTCGTTCACACCTCGGCGGATCGCCTCCTCGAACTGCACGAGCAGCATCCGGGAGGCGACATGGCGTCGGCGGTGATCCTCGTGCACGGCGAAGTTCGTGATGTGTCCCTCGTCGAGGGTGTTGAGGAAGCCGGCGAACCCGATCACATGACGGCCGTCGCGTGCGATCACCCAGAATCGACTCGTTGGCATCGACAGCTCCGCGGCGAACAGCGAGTGGCTCCACGGGTGGGGATTCGCCCGTTGCTCGATCGCCACCACGGCGCGGAGGTGGCGACGCTTCATAGGAGCGACGACCACGCCGTCGTCGTCCATGGCGTCACCGGGCGCGGAGGACTCGTCCGATCCACGGCCATGCGCCAGATGAGTGCGGTCGACGGCCATCACCGGTCCCTCGTGGACCAGTTGATCTCGGCGTCCGGACGCCTGAGGTACAGCGGCATGATCGACTCCGGCGGCTCGAACTCCTCACGGAGCGCTCGTGGGTGCGCCAATTGCACAAGGGACGAGGCCGAGGGAAACGGGTTGCCCACCTCGGCGTGTTCCACGCGGGCGAGCCCGTCGAAGACCTCGCGATATCGACGCGCGCCGTCGCCGACCAACAGCACCTCGTCCCCCGCCGCCAGCAGATCCGAAGCGAGGTCATCCGCGGTACCGACCTGGGCCTCGGTGATCCTCTGCACACCGCCGGGGACCTGTCTGTAGGAAGCGTGGTAGATCTCACCGCGACGCGCGTCCACGGTGGCAACGATCAGGCGGTTCGTGAACCGAACGGGAAAGGCCAGCAGGTCGAGACTCGACACGCCGATCATCGGCACCCTGAGCGCGAAGGCGATGGACTTCGCCGTGGCCACGCCGACACGCAGGCCCGTGAACAAACCGGGGCCAACATCAACCGACACCAGCCCGATGTCGCTCAACTCGATGTCAGCCTGGCTACGGATGAACTCGATTGCGGGTGCCAGGTTTTCCGCGTGGCGTCGCCCCTTGGCACAGTGAGCGCTGGCCAGCACGCCCTCGTGACCTCCGATGGCGACTCCCACCTGCTCCGTGGCGGTTTCGATCCCGAGGATCAGCATCAGTCGGCTCCGCCGGAATCATCGACCGACGTTGCACCGTCTCCTGGCAACCTCGCATCTCCCGGCGTGTCGGCAACCACTGATGAGCCAACGTCGCCAGCCAGACCGGCGTTCGCCATCAC
>JBPCTP010000136.1:0-4028 GCA_051011615.1 Microthrixaceae bacterium
GCTGATGGCTCCGCTCCATATGGCCCGTGGCATCTTCGCTCCTTCGCGGCGTGAGGAATCGTGTGGGCTCCCCATCTGCTCGGTTGGTGGCGACACGACCCCAGCAAACCGGCCACCTGTCAATCCAGTTCTACCAGTATCGGCGGTTGAAACCCCTTGGGAAAGAGGTCGCGCAAAATTTGTGCGTGCTCCGAATGCGCCCAGACCACCGAAGGTTCATTGGCCAGGCCAGGTCAGGCCAGGGCGCCGGACAGGACCGCCCGGGCGACCAGATCGGTTCCGAAGGCGGTCAGGATCGCCAGATAGAGCAGCCCGGTCGCGGCCATGACCGCCGAATACTGACGCTCCTTCAACGCCAGGCGGGTCACGATCACCAGCCCGAGCGTGGTGACCGCACATGCCAGCCAGAACCAGCCGAGCATGCCGTCGTAGCCATCGTCGATGGTGCCGTTGAGCACCTCGATCATCCCCGGACTCGGCAGCAGCAACAACACCTCGATCGGCCAGATCCACATCAGGTGGCGCACCAACTCCAGCAGCGGAGCGCGCGGCAGGCCGGGCTGGGTGAGGTACCAGTGGCCGAGCAGCATGGCGTCGCTGACGCAGCCGAGGAATGCTGCGCCGACCAATGTCCTCGACACTGACAGCCATGCCGGGTCGCCGGCCGCCAGTCCCCCGGCGATGAGCCCCACGACTCCCAGCGCCGGGGCGACCAGGTCGAGACGGGGATCGAACTCGCCCACCGAGGTGTCGAAGCTCTGGGCCTCGCGTTCGATTCCCGTCATTTCATTGACGCGCTCGGAGCGCACCTGCACCCGTTCGCGCTGTCGCTCCACGCCGGCCGCTCTGTGCACCCACGAACTCCAGGCCGCGTATCCCGCAGCCACCGCCACAGCGAGGGCGGAGATGTCCCGAACGGGCGTGCTGCCGTAGCGGAACCCCACCACGGCTGAGCCCAGCGCCATCAGGCCGAAGGTTCCTCGCATCAGCCAGCCGTATCCGATCGACACCTCCCGGCGCCTTGTCGTCACCCACAGGTACGCCAGGCCGCCAACCGACCACTGGAGCAGGAAGGTGGCGATGTCGAGGCTGATCATCGGGAAACGAGGGTACGCGTCGCCGCCCCGACGCCCCATTTCGCAGCCATGGCAAGCCAGACTGTCGACGTGGCCAAGGAGACTGCACCGGCATACCTCCACGTTCCACACGACTGGAAGGTCATTCGCAGCGAGGGCTTCGGCCCGTTCCAGACCGCGTTCGAATTCCTCCTTCCCGACGGCTCGGTGCGCCGGTGGACAAGCCGCAGATGGCGGAAATCCGACCTCGCAGCGGCCGAGGGCGGGTTCCGGCGGATTCCGGGCCGCACCCTGGCGATCGCATCGACGTTCACGGTCGGGTCGGCACTGTTCGCGCTGGGCGCGACCAGTTGGTGGTCCGGAAGCGTCAGCGCACTGGCGGATGCCACCACCTACTTCATTGGTTCGCTCTTCTTCACCACAGCCGCCTATCTGGCATACGCCGAGGTGAGCGGCACCCCTGAGTCACTGGTACCCGGGACTCGCCGCCGGGTGCGGCTGTTCTCGATCCGACCACACCGGATCGACTGGTGGGCGGCGGCGATACAGCTCGTCGGCACGATCGCGTTCAACGTCTCAACCTGGTTCGCACGGCGGGCGGATCATCTCGCCAAGCTCGGCGAGAACGACCTGATCTGGTGGCCCGACGTGGTGGGCTCGATCTGCTTCCTGCTCTCCAGCTACCTGTCGTGGGCCGAGGTCTGCCACGGGGCGGGAAGGTTCCGCTTTCGGGACATCTCCTGGTGGATCGTGGTGGTCAACCTGCTTGGCTCGATCCTGTTCGGCATCTCCGCAGTTGCTGCTCGCTACACCGGCACCAATGAGGTGCTCGATCCAGCGCTGGTCAACCCCACGACGTTCCTGGGGGCCTTGTGCTTCGGAGTGGCTGCGGTGATGTTGGTACCGGAGGCGCGACGAGGGCTGGAGAAACCGGCCCTGGCGCAAGCAGCGCCATGATCCCCACGCCCGCCGGTGGGGCTGGGCGGGAGAACCTTCGCCCAGCGGGCTGAGATCCTGCGATGTTCTAGAGGTCGTCGAGCGCCCGGTAGATGGCATCCACCAGGTTGACCCTGCGGAACGACAGCGCTGTGTCAGCATCGAGCCCGGAATTGAACAGCACTCCGACCGCCACGTCGCGTTCCGGGTCCGCCATGGCGAAACTGGTGCCTCCCTGGCCCGCATGGCCGAAGGCAGCGTCCGAGGGTCGCTCACCGAAGTAGTGCGACGACAGCGGTGCCATGAACCCGAGTCCGAACCCAGCCTCGCGATCGAGGGTCGTGTCATAGGTCAAAGGCAACCTTGCACGCACTGCGTCGGCCAGGAGGTCTGGCGGCAGCACCTCCAAGGCGCCGTCGAGATCCCGCAGCAAGCCCGAGTAGAAGGCGGACATTGCTTCCATGGTCCCGTAGCTGCCGAACGCCGGGTTCCACTCGCACGCCGTTTCGGGGCCGGCCTCGGCCAGCAGCGGCACCGGCTGGTGCAGGGTCAGGTCGTAGGTCGCCGAGATCCGGCCACCGATCGTGTCGAAGGTGCGATCGTCGAAACGCACCACCAGCTGTGACGGGTCGATGCCATAGCCGGCCAGTACTCGTTCGTTCACGAACGACGCGTACGGCTCCCCGGCAATCTCCTCGATCACCTGTCCGAGCAGGAACCAGCCGCCGAATTCCGCATAGGAGCGGTCCACCCCGAATCGCCAGGCGGGCGGCGGTTCGAGGGTGTGCAGGAAACCTTCGCGGAGGCTCTCCGGCAGAATCCGCGCCAGCACGGTGTTCATCGTGTGCACACCCGCGGTGTGGCCCAACACCTGCTCGATCGTGCGAGCTGCCATCCAGGTCTGATCGAGTGCCGGCACGACGTGGCCGAGTTGGTCCTCGAGACTCAGCTCGTCATCGGCAATCAGGACAAGCACGGCAGCCGCCACCAGAGGCTTCGCGGTGCAGTAGAGCGCGGAGAGAGTGTCCGTGCGAAAAGGTTGGTGCAGGTGCGTCCGGCCGACGGCCACGTCGAGCACCGTTTCTTCACCGACGCGCACGCAGAGTTGGGCGCCCGTGTGGAAGAAGCCCTCCTCCGCCTCGCGTTCGACGCGTTCTACGAGGTCCTCGAACGGCTCTGCGACCACCTGCGTTGCGACGTCGTCCTCCACAGCACGAGACTACCGGCGCTCCGGCGAGGTCGGTTCAGATACCGCTAGGAAAGCAGGTCTCGAGCGATCTGGCTGACTTGGATCTCGTCGGTGCCGGCGTAGATCTGAAGCACCTTGGCGTCGCGGGCGAGTTGTTCGACCTCGTACTCGGCCATGTACCCGTTGCCACCGAAGAGTTGAACTGCCTCGAGCGCCACCTCGGTTGCGGTTTGGGCGGCGTACAGCTTCGCTGCTGAGGCCTCGGCGAAGCCGACCGGCTCACCCTCAGCGCCCATCTCGATGAACCGGAACACCAGGTTCTGGAGGTTCATGCGGGCAACCTCCATCTTGGCGAGCTTCAGCTGGATGAGTTGGAACTGTCCGATCGGTTGGCCGAACTGCTCGCGATCCTTCGCGTATTCAACTGACAACTCCAGACAACGGTCAACGATTCCGAGAGCCATCGCGGCCACACCGGTGCGCTCGATGGAGAAGGTGGCCTTGGAGGCCTCTCGCCCGCCGGAACCCTTGAAGGCTTCCTCTGATTCGCCGAGCAAGCGATCCTTGCCGACCCGCACGTCGTTGAGGAAGAGCATTCCGGTTGGGCTCGAGTGGATACCCATCTTGCGGAACGGCTTCGGCTGCTCCAGCCCCTCCATCCCGGCATCCAGCACGAACTGCAACACCGTGCGTTCCTCCGGCGGGTTTCCCTCGTCGAGTTTGCAGATGAACACGATCGTGTCGGCATACGGACCATTGGTGATGAAGGTCTTCGAGCCGTTGAGCACGTACTCGTCGCCGTCACGGCGTGCGGTGGCCTTCATCGA
>JBPCTP010000137.1:0-7455 GCA_051011615.1 Microthrixaceae bacterium
CGCTCGGGTGGTGGCAGGCTGGCGAACTATGGAGGAACTGGTCGGGGTCGTTGCCGAGGACGGATAGGTCGCACGGGTCGTCCCGCGTTCGGAGATGCGGGCGAAGCGCTTGAGACACCGGTGCACGTTCGTGGTGGTCCGGTCCACAGCCGGAGCGGTGCTGGTGCATCGGCGTAGCGACCACAAGGACCTGTGGCCGGGTCGTTGGGACCTCTGTGTCGGCGGGGTGGTCACAGCAGGCGAGGGTTGGGTTGTTGCGGCTCTGCGGGAGCTGGCGGAGGAGGTCGGCGTGGCGGCCGCGCCCGCGGATCTCCGATACCTCGGTGAGCGGTCCTACGAGGACGCCGACGTGGTTGAACTGGCCCGGATCTGGAGCGTTACCCACGACGGCCCGTTCGAGTTCACCGACGGCGAAGTGGTCGAGGCCCGATTGGTCGGGCTCGACGAACTCTCCGAGATGATGGGGCGGTTGTCCTTCGTAGCGGACTCCGCCGCGCTTGTTGCGCCTTTGCTGCTTGGCAATCGGGGTGCTGATGCGGCAGACTGAACGGGTGCGTGAAACGACCGAGCTTGTAGTAGGCGCCTGAGGCGCAGACCGGTCCACTTCCCGCGTTGCGCCACGACCTCCCTTCCGGGAGGTCGTTCCGGTTTTCCGGCCCGGCGCAGCACCGTCGGGCGGCGTGCAATCCACCAACCACCCGACACGAGCACACAGGATCCAAACATGACCACCAACGGCGGCGCTGCACTCATCAAGGCCCTCGAGATGGAGGGCGTCGACACGATCTTCGGCCTTCCGGGCGGGGCCATCCTGCCGGTGTACGACCCGATCATCGACAGCCCGATCCGCCACATACTGGTGCGGCACGAACAGGGCGCCGGCCACATGGCAGAGGGCTATGCCCACTCCACGGGGCGTCCCGGCGTGGCGATGGTCACCTCCGGCCCTGCGGCCACGAACATCGTCACGCCACTGTGTGACGCCTACATGGACTCGGTGCCGATGGTGGTCATCACGGGCCAGGTGGGCACACCGTCGATCGGCACCGATGCGTTCCAGGAGTGCGACACCGTGGGCATCACCCGCAGCGTCACCAAGCACAACGAGCTGGTCACCAACGCGGCCGACATACCGATGGTGATCCGCCAGGCGTTCCACATCGCTACCACGGGTCGTCCGGGCCCGGTGCTGGTCGACATCCCCAAGGACATCGTCGATCCGAAGAACCCGGCGTCGCACTTCGAGTGGTACTGGCCGACCGACGAGGAAGTGGCTGCGAGCCTGCCCGGCTACAAGCCCAACCTGAAGGGCCACCCCCGCAAGGTGCGCGAGGCAGCCGACCTCATGCTCTCGTCCCACAAGCCGGTGATCTACGCAGGTGGCGGCATTCTCAAGGCCCGTGCCGCCGAAACGCTGCTGGAGCTCGCCGAGCTGTGCGACATACCTGTGGTCACCACACTGATGGCCCGAGGAGCCTTCCCCGACAGCCACGAGCTCTGCCTGGGCATGCCCGGCATGCACGGCAACTACACGGCGGTCACCTCGATGCAGCAGTCCGACCTGCTCATCGCGCTCGGCAGCCGCTTCGATGACCGCATCACTGGTCGCCTCGATGGATTCGCGCCAGACGCCAAGGTGATCCACGTCGACATCGATCCGGCTGAGTTGGGCAAGGTTCGCCGGCCTGACGTGCCGATCGTGGGCGACTGCCGCCTGGTGATCGAAGAGATCGTCAAGGTGCTGCGCTCCAAGCTCGACGAAGGGGCAGCGTTTCCGGACCGAAGCGCATGGCGTTCGCAGATCTCGGGATGGCAGGAGAAGTATCCGCTGCACTACGAGCAGTCCGAACCCGGTGAGCTGCTCAAGCCGCAGTACGTGCTCGAACAGCTCCGTGAGAGGGCACCGGAGGACTGCATCGTCGCCTCGGGCGTCGGCCAGCACCAGATGTGGACCTCGCAGTACTGGGAGTTCAACCACCCCTACACGTGGATCAACTCCGGTGGCCTCGGCACGATGGGCTTCTCGGTGCCCGCAGCAATAGGCGCCAAGGTCGGCCGACCCGACCGGATGGTCTGGGCCGTGGACGGCGATGGGTGTTTCCAGATGACCGCACAGGAACTGGTCCCCGCCACAACCGAGCGGATTCCGGTGAAGATCGCGATCCTCAACAACGCGTATCTCGGCATGGTGCGCCAGTGGCAGGAGATGTTCTACGAGGAGCGCTACTCCGAGGTGTACCTCTCGCCCGACCTGCCCGACTACGTGGGCTGGGCCGAGGCAATGGGTTGTGTCGCCATGCGCGTCGAGTCTCCCGAGGAAGTCGGGCCGGCGATCGACAAGGCGAACCAGATCAACGATCGCCCGGTGGTGATCGAGTTCCGTACCGATGCCTCCGAGAAGGTGTATCCGATGGTTCCCTCCGGTCTTTCCAACGACGACATCGTGGTCGACCCGGCACACGCCGAGCCCGGTGCCGCGCAGGGAGGTGCGCAATGAGCTTCGAGACCCGCCACCAGGTCCTCTCGGTTCTCGTCGAGAACAGCCCCGGCGTGCTCGCACGCATCGCGGGACTCTTCGCCCGCCGCGGCTACAACATCTACTCACTCGCGGTGGCGCCGACCGACGACGACCGGTTCAGCCGCATCACGATCGTGGTCGACGTGGAATCAGCGCCGCTGGAGCAGATCGTGAAGCAGCTCAACAAGCTGGTGAACGTGATCAAGATCTCCGAGCTGGATCCTCGCGATGCGACAGAACGCGAGCTCATGTTGCTCACGCTCAAGGCACCGACCGGCACCCGTGGTGAGATCCTCGAGCTGGCCGGCCTGTTCGCCGCCGAGGTGATCGACGTGGGCTTCGACGAGTTGACGATCAGCCACGACGACGTCCCGAGCCGCCTGGATGACCTCGAGAGCCTGTTGCGTCCCTACGGGATCATCGACATCCAGCGCACCGGCCGGGTCGCGCTGCCCCGACTGGAACGCGGCCCCGCATCGCCCTCGCTGCGTTCCGCCGGCTGAGTCAGCTCCCACTGCCCGTTACCAACAGCGTCAGGCCCCGGCCCCGTTTTGTGTCGCAGATCTCGCGCCTCACGCGTAGATCCGAGACACAGAAGGATCGCCGCAACGCGACCATTTAGTCCGAATCGACCCGACAAGGGAGAATGAACCCCATGGCAAACGTCTATTACGAGAAGGACGCGGATGCGTCGATCATCGCCGGTCGCAAGGTTGCGATCCTCGGGTACGGCTCGCAGGGTCACGCCCACGCGCTCAACCTGAAGGACTCGGGCGTGGATGTCCGCGTCGGACTGCGCGAGGGATCCTCCTCCGCGGCCAAGGCCGCCGAGGCCGGACTGTCGGTGAAGGATGTGGCGACCGCCACTGCCGAGGCCGACGTCATCATGATGCTGCTGCCCGACACCGAGATCGGCCCCGTCTACGAAGCCGAGGTTGCTCCGAACCTCAGCGACGGAGACGCACTGTTCTTCGCCCACGGCTTCAACGTCCGCTTCGGCTACGTCAAGGCCCCCGAAGGCGTGGACGTGGCCATGGTGGCCCCCAAGGGCCCCGGACACCTCGTGCGTCGTACCTACACAGAGGGCGGCGGCGTGCCGTGCCTGATCGCAGTGTCCCAGGACGCCACCGGCAATGCCAAGGCGCTGGCGCTCAGCTACGCGGATGCCATCGGCGGCACCCGGGCAGGAGTGCTCGAGACCACCTTCGAGGAAGAGACCGAGACGGACCTCTTCGGCGAGCAGGTTGTGCTGTGCGGTGGCCTGTCCGCCCTGGTGCAGGCTGGTTTCGAGACTCTCGTGGACGCCGGATACCAGCCCGAGTCCGCCTACTTCGAATGCCTGCACGAGCTGAAGCTGATCATCGACCTGATGTACGAACAGGGCATCTCCGGAATGCGCTACTCGATCTCGACCACCGCCGAGTACGGCGACCTGACACGGGGCCCGAGGATCGTGACCGACGAGACCAAGGCCGAGATGAAGCGGATTCTCGACGAGATCTGCTCCGGACAGTGTGCGGACGAGTTCATCACCGAGGTTCGCGCCGGTGGGGACAACTTCGAGAACCTGCGCAATGCGGGCAAGGAACACCAGGTCGAACAGGTCGGCTCGGGGCTGCGCGACATGATGCCGTGGATCTCGGCCGGCAAGACCAAGGTCGAGGACATCTCCGGCGGCGACTGAGGCCCGAAAAGCGAAGAAATCGGCGGTCTCCGCGGAGCGGTTTCCCTCGCCTGCGGATCCGGAGCTCGACCAGCACTCCCCGTGAACAGGAAGTCATGCGCTTCCTGGCGCGCGGGTACGCGTACAAGGAGATCGGCGCGGAACTGCACATCTCGGTCAAAACGGTGGAGACCCACGCTTCGTCGGTTCTTCTCAAGCTCCAGCCTTCCTCACGCCATGAGCTCACCCGGTGGGCCACGACACGGCGAATCGTCTGAGATTCGGTGATTCGGGGCCCCCGGCCCGCTCTATGCTGCCGTCTGCACCCCGCACGAAACGTGCTGGGCGCCACACGCACACCATTTCAAGACCAGGAGCGACATGAGCGAGAACTGGGGTTTCGAGACCCGCCAGATCCATGCAGGCCAGGTACCCGATTCGGAGACCAGTGCCCGGGCGGTGCCGATCTACCAGACAACCGCCTACACGTTCCGCGACACCGACCATGCGAAGGACCTGTTCGGCCTCGCCGAGATGGGCAATATCTACACCCGCATCATGAACCCCACCCAGGGTGTGGTCGAGGCCCGCATCTCCGCCCTGGAAGGTGCAACGGAGACAGCGGTGGGGATACCGGGTTCGCTCCTGGTCTCCTCAGGTCAGGCTGCCGAGACGCTTGCGATCCTGAACCTCGCCGAGGCCGGGTCTCACATCGTCAGCTCTGCAGCTCTCTATGGCGGCACCTACAACCTGTTCCACTACACGCTGCCGAAGATGGGCATCGAGACCACGTTCATCGACGATCCCGATGACATGGACGAATGGGCAGCTGCGATCCAGCCCAACACCAAGGCGCTCTACGGCGAGTCGATCGGCAACCCGAAGAACGACATCCTCGACATGGCCGCTCTGGCCGACCTTGCGCATGCCAACGGCATTCCGCTCATCGTCGACAACACGGTCGGCACGCCGTACCTGTGCAACCCGCTGGCGCACGGAGCCGACATCGTGGTCCACAGCGCCACGAAGTTCATCGGCGGCCATGGCACCGCCATTGCCGGGCTGATCGTGGATGGCGGCAGCTTCGACTTCTCCGCCGGCGACAAGTTCCCCATGTTCACCGAGCCGGATCCCAGCTACCACGGGCTTGCCTACTGGCCCGCTCTCGGTGCCGGCTCGTATGTGATCAAGGCACGGGTGCAGCTGCTGCGTGACATGGGTCCCGCGGTCTCGCCCTTCAATGCCTTTCTGCTCCTACAGGGCTTGGAGACGCTTTCCCTGCGCATGGAGCGTCATGTCTCCAATGCCCAGGCCGTGGCGGAGTTCCTCGAAGGTCACGATCAGGTGGAGCGCGTGCAGTACGCGGGCCTGTCTTCGAGCAAGTGGAACGACCGCGTGGCCACCTACTGCCCGAAGGGACCGAGTTCGGTACCGGCATTCATCATCAAGGGTGGCCTCGAAGCGGGCAAGAAGTTCGTGGAGGGCCTGGAGCTGCACAGCCATCTCGCCAACATCGGCGACGTGCGCAGCCTCGTGATCCACCCTGCTTCCACCACCCACAGCCAGCTGACGGCCGAGGAGCAGTCCTCAACCGGTGTTGAGCCCGGCCTGGTGCGACTGTCAGTGGGGATCGAGAGTGTGGAGGACATCATCGGTGACCTCGAGAGAGGATTCGCCGCTGCCGGGTGAGGCCGAGCCTGCGGATCCGGGCAACGGCGAGTGGTTTCCCATCTGGGGTGTGCGGCTGAAGACGCCGCGACTCACCCTGGAGCCGCTGCGCGAGTCGCGCTTCGATGAGGCGTGTGAGCTGGTGAGCCGGGGTATCCACGACCCGTCATGGATGCCATTCGAGATGCCATTCACCGACACACCCTCGCCCCGGCGCGAGCAGGAGTCGATTGAGTTCTGGCTCGGCTGCTGGGCCGGGGTTTCACCTGAAGGTTGGCGATTGCCCTTTGCAGCCTTGCTCAACGACTCGATGGTGGGACTCCAGGACCTGGCGGCCGCGGGATGGCAGGAGCGGCGGCTGGTCGAAACCGGCTCCTGGTTGGGCAGCGATTTCCAGGGCCAGGGCTTCGGCCGCGAGATGCGTGCTGCGGCGCTGCACCTGGCCTTCGAACACCTCGGCGCCCGCAGTGCCGAGTCCACTTCATTCGAGGACAACGAGGCCTCGCGTCGGGTCAGCGAGGTACTCGGGTACGCGCAGTCCGGAACGAGAATAGCCCCGCGTCGCGGCGAGTCGGCTCAGCAGGTCGTGTTCTCCCTTGGTCGGGCGGGTTGGCCGCAGTCGGCCGCTGCCGACTTGCCGGTGGTCGTCAGGGGGGTCTCTGAGCGTGTTCGTGCCCAGCTCGGAGCTTCGCCGTCGCAATAGCAACGAGCCGGGCCGTGTCGGAGTCGGTGCCCGCCGCTGAGGTCGCCCAACTCGTAAGGGCGCGGGATCTCAGGAGTCGATGTTCACCGACGGGTAGCCCTCGGCCACGGTCAGCGTGGCGGGCATCCCGATCAGGTCGACCGGTTCGCCCAGTCGGGTCGGCGCGGTCAGCGCGAGCGTCTCGCTGCGGTACTCGCCGCTGGTGATGGTCAGCTCCAGCGCCGTTGTAACCTCGGAGCCAGGCAGATCATCTGCGTTGATCACGAACGCGTCGTATGAGCCGTCGGGCAGCGGTGACACCCGTTCGGGGCCGGATTCCTGCGCGCCCTTGCTCACATCGTCTCCGCAAAGCTCACGTGGCCCTCGCCGCGGAGCACGTTCTTGAGCAGCTTTCCCGACGCGTTGCGGGGCAGCTTCTCGGGCCAACGGTCGACATACGTCGGAACCTTGAACTCTGCGAGTGACTCGCGGACCCAGTTGCGAACGTCGTCGTCGCTGAGGTCGGAACCGTCGACCACTTCTATGACGGCCTTGACCTCCTCGCCGAGCTCCGGATGGGGCACGCCCACCACTGCGGCATCCGCTATGTCGGGGTGTTCGACCAACCGGTTCTCGATCTCCACGCAGTACACGTTCTCGCCACCTCGGATCAGCATGTCCTTGGCCCGATCAGTGATGAACAGGTAGCCCTCGTCGTCGATGTGGCCGATGTCGCCGGTGTGCAGCCACCCGTCGATGACCGTCTCAGCGGTGGCCTCGGGGTTGTCCCAGTAGCCCGCCATGATGATCGGCCCGCGGATCAGCACCTCCCCGGTCTGGTTGGGGCCAAGGTGTTTGCCGCTCGGATCGGCAATGGCGAGGTCCACCACCGGCATTGGCAGACCGACCGAGTCGACCTTGCTG
>JBPCTP010000138.1:0-3865 GCA_051011615.1 Microthrixaceae bacterium
ATCAACTTCTCGGCGATCGGACGCACTGCCTTGGCCTTCGCCTCGGTGGTCACGATGCCGGTTGGGGACGCGACCAATGAGCTGACCAGGTTTGCCATCATCAGGCGCTGGTGCTTTGGGCTGCCACCGAAACGGTGGCCCTTCTTGGGTCGTGCAGGCATTGGTCTGTCCCAGTGTTCTCTTGATCGAGTGTCGTCGTTTGGTTGATCAGTCGTTGCCGCGCAGCGAAAGGCCGCGGCCGTCTAGCTTTTCGAGGATCTCGTCGAGGGACTTCTGGCCGAAGTTGGTGATGGCCAGGAGGTCGTCCTCGGACTTGGTGAGGAGTTCGCCGACGGTGTTGACCTGCGCCCGCTTCAGGCAGTTGCGGGGACGCTCCGAGAGGTCGAGATCCTCGATGGCGAGCTCGAGGTCGGGCGACGTTGCCACCTGTGTGACTGCCTCGGAGAGCGTCAGGCCCTCGGCCTCTTCGCTCATGTTCTCCACGAGCTCGACCAGTGAACGCAGCGTGGCGCCGGCCGATGCCATGGCGTCGCGGGGTGTGATCGAGCCGTCGGTCTCCACTTCGATGACGAGCTTGTCGTACTCGGTCGACTGCTCGACACGGGTCGGCTCGACTGTGAAGGACACCCGACGCACGGGGGCGAAGATGGCGTCGACCGGAATCACACCGATGGTGGAGTTGGAACGACCCGAGGAGGACAGGTAGCCCTTGCCGCGGTCGATGGTGAGATCCACCGCCAGCTTCCCCTTGCCGTTGACGGTGGCGATGTGCTGTTGCGGATTGAGCACCTCGATGTCGTCCACGAGTTGGATGTCCGACGCGGTGACTTCCTTGGAACCCGAGGCTTCGAGGCGCACCGTCACCGGCTCTTCGATCTCGGAGGCCAGCACGATGTCCTTGAGGTTCAGGATCACGTCTGTGACGTCTTCGACCACACCCTCGATCGTGTCGAACTCATGCAGGGCCGCATCGAAGTGGACCTCGGTGACGGCGGTGCCTGGGATCGAGGAAAGCAGGGTTCGGCGAAGTGAGTTGCCGATCGTGTGACCGAAGCCGGGCTCGAGTGGCGAGATCGCGAACCGTTGGCGGTTGTCGACCTCATCATCGATTGCTTCGACTGTCGGACGCTGGATGACGAGCATGTTCGGGGTACCTCGGGGTGGCGGTGGCGCAGTTCGGGCAGGACGGATTCTTGGTGTGAAGGACTAGCTGGTCGGGATTACTTCGAGTAGAGCTCGACGATGAGGGATTCCTTGACGGGCACGTCGATGTGCTCGCGCAGGGGCATCTCCCGCACCGTGATTTCCTGGCCGCCGTCGGCGGAGTCCATCCACGGCGGCGGTGTGCGGCCGTAGTGCTCTACGTTCCACTCGACGGCAACCATGTTGCGGGACTTGTCGCGCAGGCGGATGACATCACCCTTGCGCACCCGGTAGCTCGGGATGTTGACGCGCTTGCCGTTGACCTCGACGTGACCGTGGCCTACGAACTGGCGGGCCTGCGGGCGGGTTGCCGCCCATCCGGCCCGGTAGACGACGTTGTCGAGGCGCAGCTCGCAGAAACGGAGCAGGTTCTCGCCGGTCACGCCCTGGCGACGGTTCGCCTCTGCGTACAGGTTGCGGAACTGCTTTTCGTTGAGGCCGTAGGTGTAGCGAGCCTTCTGCTTTTCCTGGAGCTGGAGCAGGTATTCGCTGACGTTGCCTCGGCGGCGGGTGCGGCCGTGCTCGCCGGGCGGGTACGGGCGCTTCTCCATGGCGATGTTCTCGCCGTTGGTGCCCCAGATGTTGGTGCCGAGCCGGCGTGAGACGCGTGCTTTGGGTCCTGTGTATCGAGCCATGACCTACATCCTCCGCCGCTTGGGAGGACGGCAACCGTTGTGCGGTACCGGGGTCACGTCCTTGATTCCCGTGACCTCGATGCCGACGTTCTGGATCGAGCGGATGGCGGTTTCACGACCAGAGCCGGGGCCCTTGACCACCACGTCAACCTTGCGCACGCCATGCTCCATCGCCTTGCGGGCGGCCTGCTCGGCAGCGAGCTGGGCGGCGAACGGCGTCGACTTGCGGGATCCCTTGAACCCGGCGTTGCCCGCCGAGGCCCAGGACAGGACGTTGCCCTCCTGGTCGGAGATCGAAACGATCGTGTTGTTGAAGGAGCTCTTGATGTGCACGACGCCATGGGTGACGTTGCGACGCTCCTTGCGGCGGGGGCGACGGCCCCCGGGTGCTGGCTTCGCGCTCACTTCCGGACCTTCTTCTCTTGCTGTTCTGGTTGACCCTGAGGGCGACTCGCGCTCACTTCCGGACCTTCTTCTTTCCTGCGACTGTCTTCTTCGGGCCCTTGCGGGTACGGGCGTTGGTATGGGTGCGCTGGCCACGCACGGGTAGGCCACGACGATGGCGTATTCCCTGGTAGCAGCCGATCTCCATCTTGCGCTTGATGTTCTGGTTGACCTCGCGGCGGAGGTCACCCTCGATCTTGAAGTTGCCTTCGATGTAGCTGCGGAGCTCGGCCACCTCGGCGTCGGTGAGGTCCTTGACCCTGGTTGTGGGGTCGACGTTGGTTGCCTGGCAGATTTCCGCTGCCTTGGTGTCGCCGATCCCGTATAGGTAGGTGAGGGACACCACGAGGCGCTTCTCCCTCGGTATGTCTATGCCTGCGATTCGTGCCATCAGTGTTTCCTGTTCTCAGCTTTCTCAGCCCTGGCGCTGCTTGTGGCGCGGGTTGTCGCAGATCACCATCACGCGCCCGTTGCGGCGGATGACACTGCAGTTGTCACACATCTTCTTGACGCTTGTTCGGACCTTCATCGTCGCTCTCGTTACTTGTAGCGGTAGGTAATGCGACCCCGTGAGAGGTCATAGGGGGTCAGTTCGACCTGCACCTTGTCCCCGGGCAGGATCCGGATGTAGTGCATCCGCATCTTTCCGGAGATGTGAGCCAGCACCTCGTGGCCGTTTTCGAGTTCGACCCTGAACATGGCGTTCGGGAGCGACTCGGTGACGGTCCCCTCGAGGACGATGGCGTCTTCCTTGGGCTTGGGCAGAACTATTCCTCCTGTGTGGCCCCTGGAACAGGGGCAGCGGATGGTCTGGCGCGCACGGCAGGGGACCGGACGCGGCCGACGAACAACCTTAGAGGTTCCGTCAGCACAGGGCAAAGCCGGGCTGAGGCCCCGCCCCGGGCGGTTATCGCACCCGGTCAGCCGAGATGGGTCTCGACCGCAGCAGCCACTCGGACCGCTACGTCGTCAGGCGTGCCCTCACCGTCGACGGTCTCGAGAAGACCCTGCTGGGAGAACCAGTCGAGCAACGGTGCAGTCTGCTCGTTGTAGGTGGCGAGCCGCTTTCGCACGGCTTCCTCGGTGTCGTCGTCGCGCTGCACGACCTTGCCCCCGCACTTGGCACACCTGCCGGTCTGACCGGACTCGTCGGCAACCGAGTAGATCGTGCCGCACTCCTCGCACACCCGGCGAGAGGAGATGCGCTCCACAACGACGTCCTCCGGCACTTCGAGGTTCACCGCTGCTGTGATTCCACCGTCAGGAACGAGGCCCTGGAGGTCGCTCGCCTGCCCGTCGGTGCGCGGGAAGCCGTCGAGCAGCCATCCCGGCGCGGCGTCCGGCTGGGCCAGGCGCTCGGAGACCAGGCCGAGCATCACGTCGTCGGGCAGGAGCTGCCCGGCGTCCATGTACTCCTTGGCCTTGAGTCCGAACTCCGTGCCTTCCTTCACCGCAGCACGCAGCATGTCGCCGGTGGAGATGTGCGGGATGCCGTAGCGGTCCGCCAGCTTCGTTGCCTGTGTGCCCTTGCCGGCACCCTGACGTCCGAAGACGATCAGCCGCACAGGCTGTGTTCCCGCTGC
>JBPCTP010000139.1:0-2734 GCA_051011615.1 Microthrixaceae bacterium
GTTGTACGAAGCCCACGGCTGCGTCGGGGGCCGAAACATCGGCCACGAGGCCGATCGGCCAGGCGCCCGTGGCCACTTCACCCAGCGAGTTCACCGCAGCGCTGAGGCGGGTTTCGTCGCGGCCACAAACTGCGACGTCCACGCCCTCGGCGGCGAGTGCAGCCGCCACGGCATAGCCGAGCCCTGCGCTTCCCGCCGCCACTGCCGCCCGTTTGCCCGCTATGCCAAGGTCCATCCGGGGATCCTAACGGTCTGTCACGTTGCTGAGGTTGGAGCCGCAACCCTTGGGCCCCCTACTATCTGACGGTCCGTCAGGTGACGGAACACTTCGATGAGGAGACAACCGGTGGGCATGCTCGACGGCAAGGTAGCGATCGTCACAGGCGCTGGACACGGCATCGGCCGTGGTCATGCGATGGAACTCGCCAAGAACGGCGCAACGGTCGTGGTCAACGACCTCGGCGGGTCGGTCAAGGGTGAGGGAACCGGTCGTGACGCAGATCTCACGGTGGACATCATCAAGTCCCGCGGCGGAAACGCCATCCCCAACTACGGCGACGTCTCCGATGAGGTCCAGTCAGCAGAGATGGTCGAGCAGGCGGTCTCCGAACTCGGCCGCCTGGACATCGTCGTGAACAACGCCGGCATCGTGCGTGATGGCTCGATCTTCAACATGACCGTGGAGGACTTCGACGCGGTGCTCAAGGTGCACCTGCGGGGCACCTGGCTGCCTTGCAAGGCAGCCGGGCTCCACTGGCGTCAGCTCAACAAGTCCACCGGCGAGAAGGTCAACGGCCGCATCATCAACACAGTCTCGGGTGCCGGACTCACCGGCAACTTCGGTCAGACCAACTACGCGCCGGCCAAGGCCGCAATCGCGAGCCTCACCCAGACCCTGAGCCTCGAGATGTACAAGATGGGCGTGACCGTCAATGCGGTGGGCCCGGCAGCCGCCACGCGCATCACCGGCACCATGCCGGGCGCTCCGGAGGTCATCGAGGCCGACGACATCGCGGACGACGAGTGGAACCGCATGGACCCTTCGGTGTCCTCCCCCCTGGTGGCGTGGCTCGCTTCCGATGAAGCCGACCATGTGACCGGCCAGATCATCCGGGCGGTCGCCGAGGACATCATCCTCATGAAGGGGTGGGCGGACGGCGCCACCATCAACAACGGTGGCAAGCGCTGGGATGCAACCAAGCTCGGCCAGCAGCTCGCGACCGACGTGTTCGGCACCCGCGCTCCGGGTCTGCGCTACTAGCCAGTTCGCCTCTATCCGAGGTCGCCACGGTCGCGAGACCAGGTGAGTGTCTCGCCCTCGCCGGTGAGCAGCACGCTTCCCGGCATGACGCGGAGGCGCCAGGGATCGAGGCGCATCACCATGAACCCGGGCGAAGCCGGGGACTCCCAGCCCGGAATGGTCGACGGGTCGTAGCCGACGGGCGCCGGTCCGTTGGCGAAAAGGTCCCAGATGCGTTCACGCGTCGCGGCATCGGTGTGCCACGAGGCCCTGCATTCGGCTGTGCAGGTGTCCTGCTGGGGCCACCAGTAGGTGGCCGAGACCCAGGGCGCGTTATCCAGGTGAGCCACCTTCAGCGGGGTCTGCATAGTTGCGATCCAGCCCACGAGGTGCTCCGAGTCGGCGTCCCACTCCCAGATCGGGTGCAGGACCCTGGATCTGGGTACCTGGCCCGTGCCCACCGTGGCCACGCTCGCCCACACGATCTGGTGGGCCATTTCCACGAAAGGCGGCGCGGCCTTGCTGAGATCGCTCATGGCGAGAGCATGGCACGGCCCCGCCCTGCACACTGTCAATCGGTCACACTGGTGGGGTGAGCGATGGCCACGAGGACTTGCCGGACCTGGGCACCGTCCGCGCCCATCCGGTGGAAGAACTCTTCGAGGCCGATCCGCCCTTCGAAGATCGCAAGCTGTCCGACCTCGTCGGTGGGGTCACCGAAGGCGCGTCCACGATGGCGCGCGAGATCGTCGACGTACACCGGAATCCAAAGCCGAACTCCCGACCGATACCCGATTGGGTGCGAGGCCTCACATGGTTGATGGACGAATCGATTCCCGTTGCTCCGGGCCGTCGTGTGGGCGCCGACGGGGTGGTCAGCTTCATCCCCGGCATCGGCGACGCGGCTGGGCTGGTCGCCTCGATGGTCGTGGTGCTCGCCGGGGTGGCAGCAGGGGTGAGCCTGCCCACCCTGACGCTCATGATGGTCCATGTGGGAATCGACACGATCGTGGGTGCGGTGCCGTTCCTCGGGGCGGTGTTCGACCTCGGCTACAAGGCCAACACTCGCAACCTCCGGTTGATCGAGCGCGACCTGGCGGACCGCGCCGGCGCCCGTCGCTCCGCGATCAAGGTGTTCGCGTTGTCGGCGGCGGCCATCACCTGCGCGGTGTTGCTGTTCCTGATCGCGCTGATCGGCGGCACGTACCTCTTCGTCAGGCTTGTTGCCGGGCTGTTCTGAGCTCGGGTTGCCGGTCAGCTCAACAGTTGCTCAGGCGGGAACCAGGCTCAGGTGCAGGGTCTGGTTCCCGGTGATGTCGAGCTGATGGGCAGCGGCTTCGCCGTTGCTCCAGGAGCCGAAGAGGTACTGGGTACCGCCGATGACCGGTGACTGCGAAACGCTCACGGTCACGGAATCACCGAGGATCGCCGTGAGGCTGAAGGGAGTCTGCAGCGTCACCTCGCCCATCGTCACCGAAGCGCCCGGTACCGAGG
>JBPCTP010000140.1:0-2894 GCA_051011615.1 Microthrixaceae bacterium
AGATGAAGAACATCTCCGAGACTGCCGTGGGGCTGGCGTACTCCGCACTTGCTCTTCGTGACGTCGGCCTGGCAGCCGAGGTTCGTCACCTTGCCGAACGCCTGGACGAGATGAAGGACCATCTCCAGCTCTGGGTGCTACGGGCAGCCAAGTCAGACACGGACCTCTCGCCACTGAGAGGCTTGCTCCAGCTGGCGTCCGCGGCGGAGGAGCTGGGCGACCAGGCGAACCACATGGTGTGGCTCATAGCGGACGACTACGAGTTGCATCCCATCGTGAACGTCGCGCTGGGCGAGGCCGACGTGGTTGCCATGAGGGTACCGGTGAGCGTCGGTTCTGCAGCTGATGGGCGGCGGCTCGTGGACCTTCAGCTCGACATCGAGCCCGGCTTCCATGTGCTGGCCATTCGCCGGGACAATCGCTACCTCTACCGCCCCAGGGGGAATGTCCGAATCCAGGCCGGTGACGATCTGATCGCGTCGGGTCCGGCCGAGGGCCAGGAACTGCTCGCCGAGGTTTGCGGTTGGTGGATGGAAGAGCGCGACGACGACCCCACGGGTGTCGTACAACTCGTGCCGATCGACGCTTCAACCCGGAGCTGATTCCTCAGCCCGTGCCGGCCGGCTCCAATTTGTCGGGCACCCTCGGCGAGGCTTGCATGCCGCCGCAGTTCAATCAGGTGCCGCTAGGGTCGGCCCAGTCCTTGCCGTCCCACCAACGCATCTTGGAGGGTCGCTGCGGATCCGGATACCAGCCGGGCTCGGCTCCTGCGTTGCCGGTCCGCCCGCCGAGCTCGCGGATCTTGCGTTCTGTTGCCTCGATGTCCGCTTCTGGGTCGTCGGCCACCTCAACGGTGATCTGGGGTGGCTCCGGCGGTGTCAGCAGCTTCTCGATCTCCGTCTGGTCCCTGCCCCGCTTGGACTCACCCTTCGGCGGGTCACCCGCACCCTTGAACAGCTCGGCCACGCCGGCCAAGGCGCCGGACATGCCGCCAGCCTCCATCGGCAGGTAGATCTTCGTCGCCTGGCCGTCGGCCACCGCTGCGAGAGTCTCGAGGTACTTGACGGCAATGAGGTCGTTCGTCGGGTCTCCGTCGTGGATCGCCCCGTACACATTGCGGATGGCGGCGGCCTCACCCGACGCCGTGGTCTCCGAGCGGTAGCGCTCGGCGTCGGCGAGGGCCCGAACCGCCTCGGCCTGGCCCTCTGCTTCGAGGACCTGCTGCTTCTGCACACCTTCGGCGGCGAGGATCGCCGCCTGTTTCTCACCCTCGGCCTTCATGATCGAGGCCTCGCGGAAACCGTCAGCCGTGGTGACCTGGGCACGCCGGTTGCGCTCGGCCTTCATCTGTTCGTGCATCGCGTTCATCACATCCGGCGGTGGATCGATCCGCTGGATCTCCACCCGGACGACCTTCACGCCCCACTTGTCCGTGGCGTCATCGAGAATCTGGCGCAGCTCCAGGTTGAGCTTGTCGCGACTCGTGAGGGCTTCGTCGAGAGACAGGTCGCCGATGACGTTTCGAAGGTTGGTCTGGGCGAGCTTCGTGACCGCGAGGATGAAGTTGGCCACGTTGTAGAGCAGGCGCTGGGGGTCGGTTGGTTCGTAGTAGACGACGGCATCAACGGCGACCACGACGTTGTCGGAGGTGATGACCTCCTGTGGCGGCACGTCCACGACCTGTTCGCGCATGTCCACCAAGCGCATCTGCTGAACGAAGGGGATGATCAGGTGCAGCCCCGGATCCAGGGTCTCCTTGTACTTGCCCAGCTGCTCCACAAGGCCCTGCTGGTACGGGCGGACGATCCGGACACTGGATCCGACCACGATCAGCAAGAAGATGATGAGGATCGCAACGATCACGATCACGGTCCAGTTCGTGCCGGAGGACTGGGCGAGTATCGGGGCCAACGATTGGGGGGTCACTTGCTCTCTCCATTTCCTGCCGCTGGGTGTCGCGGCACGTGGGTTTGCGCGTCGCCGATCACGTCGGCGCCGGGAGACATCAACCAGCCATTGGTGGGCTTGTTGGTGGTTCGAGTCCCTGTGGCGTCTCGACTGACACGATCACGCGGGTGCCGCGCACGTCGGTGACGGTGACGGTCGAGCCGGCTGGCACCGCCGCCTCGTCGATCGCTTCGGCGCGCCACTGTTCGCGGTCGATGCGGACCATGCCGGAGTCATTGGCCGGAATCGCCTCCAGCACGACCGCACGCGAGCCCACCAGACGCCGTGCTCCGATGCCCTCGTCTTCATCTGATTCGTTGAGCCGTCTCGCGAGCGGGCGCATGGCCACGAACGCCGCCACGGATGCGCCCACGAAGACCAGGGCCTGCACGATCGGTGCAGCGCCTACGAAACCCGTCAGCGACGCAATCAGAGCGCCGACGCCGAACGGGAGCAACACGAGACCGGGCGCCGCTATCTCCGCGGCGCACAAACCGAGTCCTACGACCAGGAAGATGACGGCGAATTCCGTGGCTCCCACGTATCCCAAGGTACTAGGCGTGGAAGTCGCTCGTGTGCCGGGTCCGAAGTGGTCGCTGACGATGCTGAGCGGACACCGCGGTCACCCCAAGCCCTGCGCGGCGATACCTTGAGGGGCATGGAACCGGTGGACAACCAAGCGCCCCTTCGCCTGCTCACGGTGCATGCGCACCCCGACGACGAGGCATCCAAGGGCGCCTCCACGGTGGCCAAGTACGCTGCAGAGGGGATCAAGGCAACGCTGGTGTGTTGCACCGGTGGCGAGGCCGGCAGCGTGCTGAACCCGGCGATGGACACTCCGGAAGTGCAGGGGCGCCTGGCCCAGGTGCGCATGGAGGAACTCGACGAGGCCACCAGCGTGATCGGCTACGACAAGGTCGAACTGTTGGGATACCACGATTCGGGGA
>JBPCTP010000141.1:0-11036 GCA_051011615.1 Microthrixaceae bacterium
GTGCAATGTCGTCCAGCAGGTACCGAGGCCGCGTTCGCGCGCTGCGAGCATGAAGCTCCAGACGGCCGGCAACAGTGAGCCCCAGACGCTGGCCTGGATCATCACGTTCCCGCCATCGGTGCGTCCCTCCACGCACGGGATCACCATGACCGGTACCTCGCCCATGTGCTGTGCGAGGTACTCCGCCGAGTCGATCACCCGTTTCGTGGTGGCCACGTAATCGGGGTCGTCGGTTGGCATTCCCGCCTCCGCCGCGTCGCGATCTCCGTAGAACAACTCGAAGCCCTGGCGGTACATCTCGCCCAAGCGCGCGCGTTTCTCGGGGTCGGTTACCACTACGAAGTGCCATCCCTGGGCGTTGGAGCCGGTGGGAGCCTGCGCCGCGAGTTCCAGGCACTCGTCGATCAGCGCCGGTTCCACTGGCCGCTCGAGGTCGAGCCGTTTGCGCACCGCCCGGGTGGTGGAAAGGAGTTCATCGGCACTGAGACCCAGGCGACCTGTTGCTTTGTTCATGGTTGCTCCGCTTGCTTCGTCGGTTCCTGCATTCAACTACGAACGCGCGGGGTCCGGCGGGCGTGCTTGAGTGGTGTGCATCGACGGGGATGCGGCACTCAGGCTCGAGATCAAGGCGATCGGTTCCTCACCGCACGCGCTGGCGGCGCTCTACGAGGAGCTGACCGACCGCGTGGGCGCCGAACGCGCGTCGGAACTCTGGTGGGCGGCCTTCGCAGCCACGGACGCCTCTGAGACCTGACCGATGGGACTGACTATGTGCGTAGTTCGCTGAGCACGGACAGAGCTGCACCCGAAGCCTGGTCGACCGATTGGCGCCCGCCGGTCTCGATCAGCTCCGAGAAGCGGTCCGCTCCGAGTGCAGAGACCAGTTCGGATTCGGCTTCTCCGAGTCGTCGGGCCTCGGCTCCAGAGGACGGGCGTTGCGCACTCGGTTTAACAACCCCGAGTAGCGAGGCGGCGGCATCGAATTCGTGAATTCTGGTCAGCAGGATGACCAGGTGCCGCAAAGTCGTCTCCATGTGCGTTCGGGCGCCTTGGCGCCGCCAGTAGTCGACGATCGAAGCGAACGCCTGTATAGCGCTGCCGGCGTCGCCGGTGTGCGCCAACAACGACGCCACCGAGACCCGCGCAACCCCGCCGAGGAAGCGGTTGTCGACCGAGTCCCCAGCTTCGATAGCCCGTCGAAGGTGCGCAGCAGAGGCCTCAGGATCGTCCACCAGCGCCACTTCGCCGGTGATGTATTCCGCCCAGCCGCGTACCGATGGACCAGCTTCGGTGGCATCGGGAATCTCCTGAAGTTCTTCCCGGGCCATCGCAGTATTGCCGGAGTACAGGTGCGTCAGAACGATGTTGAGCGTGGCCATCCCTCTGGCGTGTTCGTCTCCCTGTTCGTTCGCCAGCTCCATGTGCCGTCGCGATGCTTTCAGGGCTTCGTCATGCTGGCCCCTGTAACCGTGGACGTCCGCGAGCAACTCCAGCGTCAACGGCGATACGGGTTCCAGCTCGGCTGCCCGCGTCACGAGTTCCTCGGCACTTTCCAGGTCGCCCTGGTTCACATGCCGCTCGGCCACGCACGACAGCACATCGCCGAAGCCCGGTTCGTCACCGTTGAGCAGATCGAGGGACTCCTGTGCCCACGACAGCGGCTGGTCGCGGAATTGGTTTCTGGCTGCCAGGTGAAGGTTTCGGAACATCGCACATGCCATCGGCGGTTCGTTGCTGATCGCCCACCGGATCGATGTCGACAGCTCGCCGTAGCAGAACCCCAGGTCCCGCACCGCTGATGACTCCTCGGTCGTGCGCATAGCCGCATCGATCGCAGCCAGACGGTCCGCGAAGTGTGTTGCGTGGCGAGCTGCGGTGTTTCGGTTCGGGGCATCCGAGGCGGCTTGTACATGGCGGCGGACGGTGTCGAGCATGCCGTAGCGCATCGCTCCGGCCGAGCGCTCCAGCACCAACAAGGAGCGCTCCGCCAACGATGGAACCAACTCCACCGCTGTTCGACGATCTGTCACCGCTTCGATGTCGTCGAGCCCGACCGGAGTCGAGAACACCGCCATGGTCGCCAACGCATTGCGCTCGTCTTCATCCAGCAGCGAGGTCGACCATTCAATGACAGCGCCCATGGTTCGATGTCGCGGTTCAACTCGCCGTCGTGAGGAGCGAAGGGTCAGATGATCTTCGAGCAGATCGAGGAGGTCTCGTGGACCGATGCTCGCCAGGCGCGCGGCTGCCATCTCGATGGCAAGGGGGAGCCCGTCGAGGCGTCGTACGATTTCTCCGAGCAACGTCACCTCGGTGTCGTTCATGGCATCCAGCGACATGGCGACTTCTGGTGCGGCCGCGTTGGCCCGTTCCAGGAACAGGGCCATCGCCTGCGGGTCGTCTCCGGAGGTGGAAAGTGGCCGCAGTGCCAGGGCGTGTTCCCCCTCAACGCCGAGCCTCTCCCTGCTCGTGGCCAGGACTCGAATGCTTCCACCCGGTGACAGCATGCGCTCCACCGCCGCCGCGACGTCGTCGAGAACGTGTTCGCAGTTGTCCAGCACCACGAGCGCATCCAGCGGGGCCGCAGCGCCGAGGACCTCGTCCACGTCGTCGGAATCCACAGAGAGTCCCAGCGCATCCACGATCGAAGCGGCCACGTCTGTTCCCGGTGCCACCGCAGCCAGGGCCACGAACCTGCAGCCATCCGCACGGTCCGGTTCGACGCGGCGAGCCACCTCGCTCGCCAGGCGTGTCTTGCCGACGCCACCCGGTCCGAGCACGGTGACCACCCGTGACCGCCCAAGCATCTCCATCGCCGTCGCCAGGTCCTGTTCGCGACCGATGAGCGCTCCGGTCGTAGGCGGGCCGACTGTGCTCTGCGGGGGGCCCTGTTGCCGCGTTCGCACGAGTTGAGGCGACTCAATTTGCGGCGTCTCAGGTGAGGCAGCCGGACCTTCGAGGGCTGCAGCTTCCGCTGCCCGGAGGGTGCTCGAAGGTTCAAGACCTGCATCGGCGAGGTGTTCCGAAGCACGCTGAAACGCTCGCAGCGCCTCTGCGGTCCTGCCGGAGGCCGTGAGCGAGCGCACCAGCAGAGTCCATGCGCCCTCACGGAACGGCTCGTCGGTAGTCAGCGCTTCGCACCGTGCAGCTGCTTCATCAGGCCGTCCGGCTTCCAGCAGAGCTGTGGCCAGTTTCTCGCGGGCGGTACCGCGGAGTTCCTCCAACCTGCGTGCCTCGCCATCGGTGATTTCGGCGCCCGCGGCGTCGGCGAGCGCCGAGCCGCGCCACAACGCAAGCGCGTCGGCAAGTCCGTCCAAGGCAGATTCGTCGGGCGCAACGGCCGCTTCGACCGCCGCGTCGAAGCGACACACGTCCACGGCCTCGATCGCCAACGTCAGGCGGTAGCCGTTCGAGACCGTTTCGATCACGTCATCTTCGGTTCCTTGTGCAAGCTTGGTCCGTAGCCTCGACACATAGGTGCGCAGCGAGCGTGTTGCGCTGTCGGGCGGAGATGCACCCCAGAGCGCATCGATGAGGACATCGCTGCTGAACACATGGCCCGGCCGGGACGCGAGCACGGTCAGCAGTCGGCGCTGAGTGGGGCTGCCGACGCGGAGTTGCTCGCCGTGGTCACCCAGCACTTCCAGTGGCCCGAGTACGCCTATCTGCACGCGCGGAGTCTATGGATCCCGGACACGCAGTGAACCGTGGGCTTCCGGCGACGTGTTCGCTGGGCGCGCAATCGAGCTGCAACCCGGCTGCGATGCGAAGTGGGGAAGATCCGCTCCACACGGCAAGTCCGCAACGAAAAGGGGAATGAAATGACCATCGCAGACACACTCACTGAACAGCTCCGCTCGGAAACCGCCGCGACGCCGCAGCCTGAGGTCAAGGTGTCCGAGGCCGCCACAGCGGACGACGTGGCGGAGCGGATCTTTGGGTCCCTGCTCGGCGCCTTCGAGATCCAGGCCGTTTACCTCGGTGACCGACTTGGTTGGTACGAAGACATCGTGACCAACGGTCCGGTTGGCTCGGCGCAGTTGGCCGAGCGCACTGCGAGCTCTGAGCGCTACGCCCGGGAATGGCTCGAACAGCAGGCCGCCACCGGCTACCTCGTGTGTGACAATCCCGCCGACCCGGTCGAGCAACGCCGGTTCAGGATCGAGCCCGGTGCCGCCGAGGCCCTCACCGATTCCGAGAGCCTTGCGTTCATGGGGCCGTTCGCCCGCTTCAGTGCCGGCCTCGGCAAGCACATCGATGCGCTGGCCGAGGCCTACCGAACCGGCGGTGGAGTCAGCTGGGCGGAGCTCGGCGAAGATCCTCGCGAAGCCCAGGCTGCGGCCAACAGGCCGTTGTTTCTCGGTCCGTTGGGGCGCGAGTTCCTGCCTTCGATACGCGAGGTGGATGCAGCCCTTGCCCACGGCGGCAAAGTTGCCGACATCGGATGTGGGTTCGGCTGGTCGACTGTCGGCGTCGCGGAGGCCTATCCGGCGGTGAAGGCTGACGGCTTCGACATAGACAGCCCGTCGATCGATGCAGCCCGCCGCATTGCGGAAGATCGCGGACTGGCCGACCGACTCTCTTTCCACGACCTCGATGCAGCGGAGGCGCCTGGGGAGGGCACCTACGACCTGGTCACAGCCTTCGAGTGCATCCACGACATGGGCGATCCCGTGAGCGTGCTGGCAGCCATGAAGCGGCTCGTGAGCGACGAAGGCACGGTCATCGTGATGGACGAGCGGGTCGGCGACTCCTTCGTTGGAGCGGCAGATGAGGTCGAACAGCTCTTCTACGGGTTCTCGCTCATGTGTTGCTTGGCGGATGGTCTGTCGCATGACCATTCGGTGGGCACCGGCACGGTGATGAGGGCCGACACCCTCGAGACCTATGCGCGTGCGGCTGGGTTCGAATCGGTCGAAGTGCTCGACATAGAGCATGACTTCTTCCGCTTCTACCGGCTTGTGCACTGAGGAACCCCGCCGAGACCAGCAAGATCAGCGTGTCGACAACCCGGCCAGGCGAAGCTCGATGTAGGTGCGCTCGGCCGGGTTCGGTGCGAGTTCGAGCGCACGCCTGAGCGATTCGGCGGCATCGCCTTCGCGGCCGAGTCGTCGGAGGATCTCGGCGTCGGTGGTGTGCGTCAGGTGGAGTGTTTCGAGCTCGGGCCGGCGCTCACGGAGCTCGCACAGTGCAGCCGATCCACTCTCGGGACCATTCGCCATGGTCACCGCCACCGTGCGGTTCAGCTCCACCATCGCTGAGGGGGTGCGCCGCAACACCTCGTCGTACAGGGCGAGAATCCGGTCCCAGTCCGTGTCGCCCGCGTCGCGCGCGGAGCCGTGCACTGCGGCGATCGCGGCCTGGAGTTGGTAGCTGCCGGGCTGGCCGCGTCGCACCGCAGCAGTGACCATTCGGGTGCCCTCAAGCATCATCGGCAGGTCCCATAGTTCCCGGTCCTGCTCGTCGAGCGGCACCGGGCGCCCATCCGAGTCGATCCGCGCACTTCGCCGGGAGTGTTGCAACAACATGAGTGCCAGCAGGCCGGCTACCTCGTCCTCCTCGGCCAGCAGCTCCGCCAGCTGTCGAGTCAGGCGGATCGCCTCCTCGCACAGGTCCGTGCGCACGAGCGCGCCGTCGCTGCGGGAGTGATGGCCGGCGGTGAAGATCAGGTAGAGAACACCGAGCACGGTTGCGAGTCGGTCCGCTAGCTCGTCGTCCGCGGGCATGCGAAACGGGATGCCCGCTCGCGACACCTTCTTCTTGGCCCTCACGATCCGCTGCGCCATCGTCGGTTCCGGCACCAGGAACGAGGCTGCGATGTCGGTCGTCTGCAGTCCGCCGACAGCCCGCAGTGTCAGAGCGATCTGGGAATCGACCGACAGCGCCGGGTGTGCGCAGCAGAACACGAGACGCAGCTGGTCGTCATGAAGGGCAGAACCGGTGAAACCCGCCGGTGCAGGCGGCTCCGTGGACTCGAGTCGCGCGAGCAGTTCCTGCTTGTCGCGCCCGGTGGCCTCTCGGCGGATCCGGTCGATTGCCTTGCGTCGTGCAGTTGTGCGAAGCCACGCCACCGGCTCGCGCGGCACTCCACTGCTCGCCCAGTCGTGGAGCGCAACCTCATACGCGTCCTGCAGCGCATCCTCGGCCAGCTCCAGGTTGCCCCCGCACTGCCTGACCAGCGATGCCAGCACGGCGCCGCCGTCGCGTGACGCATCAGCCAGTGCGGCCGCCACCCCTTCACCGGCCATCAGATTGCCGCCACAGTGCCGAGACGACTCAGGAGTAATCGGCCACTGGCCGCACTTCGATCGATCCGGTCGCGGAATGCGGAATGCGTGCTGCATACCCGAGTGCCTCGTCCAGGTCCTCGGCCTCGATCAGGTAGAACCCGAGGAAGTGCTCCTTGGTCTCGGCGAACGGGCCGTCGGTGAGGAGGCGTTCGTGGTCGCGCACCCTCACGGTGGTGGCCACTTCGACGGGCTGCAGCGGCTCGGCGGCGATGAACTTGTCCTTCGCCTTGAGCTCCTCGTTGAGCTCCCCGAATGCCGCCATCATCTCGTCCCAACCGGGGTCACCCTTGGCCCTGAGATGCTCCGGATCGTCGTAGATCCCTAGTACGTACTTCATGGTTCCCTCCTGGGGTCGTCCGACCATGCTTGCGCGTCTGCGGGCGGGCCGCACTGGCGACCCACCCGCATCCGACGCTGCTGTCGGCACGATCACATGTCGACTGTCTGGCAAACCTGCACGGAGCCGCCGTTTTCGAGTATCGGGCAGCTCTTGGCCATCTTGACGGCGTCGTCGATCGATGCGGCGTCCACGAGGCTGTAGCCGGTGAGCGGGTTGGCACCGCCGTCGGAGGTGACCGATCCGTCCGAGGCGACGGTGCGGGCCTCGGCGGTCGGGTTGCCGCCGTCGAGCAGCGATTCGCCGAGGGTGGCGAACCAGGCGCCCCATGCGGCCATGACCTTCTGCTGTTCCTCCGGGGTGTCGGGCATCGAACCGCCGTGATATGCGTAGACGAACTTCGCCATCTGTCTTTCCTCCTGTGGTGGGATCTGCGCCGCGTGGGCGGCCCAGCCGTTCGCCGGGCTGTTCCGACGAACACCCATATGACGAACAGCGCATCGCCAGATCGACACACTCGGCGAGATTTCTGCAGAAATCTGCGACCCGTTCCTGCCAGCGCAGCCGGTGCAGGTTTGGCCGCCGTGGTCAGTTGCTGTTCGAACGGCCGTCGGGAGGTAGCTCGTTGAGCATGCCCGCCACTTCGGCTGCATGGTCCGGACGGCCCCTGCGCTCGAGGATCAGATGGGTCTCGCGCAGGTTCTCCCGAAGCCGGAAAGTCAGGTAGTCGAGGTACTCGTCGGTCGTGTCGTGCTCGAGTGCTTCACGCAACGCTGATGCATCGGCCGCTATGGCAGCCAGTGCGTCCGCGGTCTCGCGCAGAGCCACGCGGTCGTCCATCCGCACCCGACGGTTGGAACGCACGAGCTGGGTGTTCAGTTCCTGGAGCAGCTCCGCATGCCGTTCTGCGGTGCCGGCGCGGCGTTTGTACTTCTTGGCCTTCTTGCGGGCGGCACCCTCTGCGCGCCGCGAACGTGCGTAGTCCTCCCGCGCTTCGGTAGCCCTTAGTTTCCACTCTCGCTTGTTCGCCATCTCGCCCACGCCCATCCGGTCGGCGCCGCCCTCAGCCACATGCAGCGCGGCGTACTGAATTTGCTACCAGAGGTGCGCCTCCTCATGCGCGCACCTTCTCGAGCTGTGGCGGTTCCACGCCCCAGAGTGTTCGGCGGATCACGCCTGCGCTTCCCGAAGAGCGGAAATGGTCGGGCGTTTGCCGACGGTGGTGGATAATCACAGGATGCATGGACGGAGACTCGGGTCGGTAGCGCACATCCCGACGCGGGTGGTTGCAGCGTTGGTGGTTCTCGCAGCAACACTCGTGTGGCTTCCGGGCACCGCGGCCGCAGCGACGGTTGGCGTTTCCAAGTCGGTGGATCCTGCGACGATCAGTCCCGAAGGTTCGGTCACGTACCAGATAACGATCACGTGCTCGGCGGTCGGGGAGCCGAACGGGTGCGAGAACTTCACGATCACGGACACCTTCCCCGCCGAGTTCGAAGCATCTGTTGTGCCGGGCACCTTCGACCACGCCGCAGGCGCAGGCGACACGACGCCGCCCGGGGGCACCACGTTCCCATCGCTCGCAGCGCTCGAGTACAGCTACTCCTTCGACGCCGGATCCGGTGCGTTCAGCCTCACGTTTCCGACCCTCAACCCCGCAACCACGCCACTCAACATAGAGATCGGCATGACGTTGCCCGCAGGAACCACGGTTGCCGACGGCACCATCGTGCCCAACGAGGCCTGTGTGAACGCGGACAACAACTCCATCGGTGAGCAGTGCGACGACGTGGATGTCACAGTCGACATCCCCTTCGACCTCGACCTGGAACCCACCAAGAGCTGGGATCCAGCGGCGGTGATCGCCCAGTCCGGCGCCACCACTGATGTAACGCTTGGCGTCACCAACCGATCGTCCAACTCGGTGGACCCGCTCGAGCTGCTGATCACTGACCAGACCAACGGGGATCCGGATGGTCCGCCCCCGGATCCGTGGAACCTGTTCGACTTCACCGATCTGGGAAGCGTTGCGTTCACCGGCAACGCCGATCAGGTGCAGGTCATCTACTGCACCGCACCTTACGCAACGCAGTGCACGCCCACACCTGGTGAGTGGACCGGACCGAGCATTGTTGCCGGGGCCCAACAGAGCGGCCCCAACCTCGTGTTAGACGGCGGCGTGGTTGCCGCTGATGTGACGGGTGTTCAGTTCGTCTATTCCAACTCCGGGGGTGCGGAGCTCGACTTCGGCGCCGGTGGTTCGGCTGACTTCGGATGGACCCTTCGCGACACGGAGCGGGACGGCGGCGAACCCATCGAACCCACCGACACGATCGACGTCGACAACACAGCGTCCAGTTCGGCGCTGGTCGACGGGCCCGAGGCACCCTGCAAGTCGGACCCCTCCGATCCGCCCTGCTACGAAGCCGGTGGCAATGCCAACGCCAGCAACGAGATCCTGCCGAACCTCCCCGAGGTGACCACCGAGAAGCTCTGGTTCGCCGATCCGGAGGGGGACTACATCGACACAGGCGCAGACCCGCCGGCGGACTCCGACTACCCCGTCTCCGCGACTGTCACCGGCACGAACGATTCGCCTTTCGCTGTCGAGGAATTGACCATCACCGAACCCACCGGTGTGCCGCCGGCTGACGACCCGTTCGCGCTCATGACCATCAACGAGGTTGCGCTCGTGTTCCCGGCGGGTGCTGCCACCGCCGATCTCACGATCGACTGCGCCGCCCCGGACCCAGACGTGGTGCTCAACGGCCTGACACCGGGCGCCGGACCGTTCGTGCGGCCCACCGACTTCGACTGTGACGTGGCCGGCACATCTGTGACCTACTCCGGTACCGGGGGTGCGGCGACCATAGAGGTCGGCGCCACTGCCGGTCTGAACCTCCATGGGACGCTGGACGACACCGCGACCCCGGGCACCTACCAGAACTGCGCCGTTTCCGAGGTCGAGAATTCCGGGGCGGGCACAGGCACATCGGAGGACTGCGACACGCTCGTGGTGGTTCCACCTGGCGGTCCCTCGGGACCCGGCAACAAGACCGTCAGCCAGAACGAGCTGCCGCTGAACACACCTCTGGAGTACCGGGTCCGGTTCACCAACAACTCGCCGGGGTTCCTCGACGACATCCAGATCTGGGATCCCGCGACCCAGATGCCTGCTCCCGGTGATGACCCCTTCGACACCGTGCGGATCACCAACATCAACAGCAATTGCCAGGGTCTGAGCAACACGATCGAGCTCGCCCAGGCCGGGCCCACGTGGATTCCCTACTCCGGAGCCACGGCGGGGGAGTTGGAGTCCGCCATCGGCTGGCGTGTCACTCTCAACGAGACGATGCCCACCGGTTCCCGCTGCACGGTGAACGTGGAGGTGTTCCGTCGCGACGAAACACCCGACGGCCTGCGCTTCCAGAACTGCTATTTGGTGACGACGGCTGGCGTGCCTGTTGTGGGAGGCGACCAATCTGCCTCCACCCGCTGTGGTGCCGAGGTGATCACGTCGCCGCCGAGCTCAGCGGCCAACGTGACCAAGAACATCGTGCCCTCGACCATCGCGAAGCCCACTCCCGGCCTTCCACCACAGATCGGAGAGGTGAAGATAAGGGTCTCCAATTCGGGCAACACGCACCTCAGGTTCCTCCAGGTGGTCGACCGCGACGATGACGGCGCAAGCTCGGACTTCTTTGACAACTTCGACTTCGTGGCCTTCAACGGTGTGTCGTTCCCTCCCGGTGCGGACAGGGTGCAGCTCGATGTGTGCACGACCGGCTGTGCCAGCGATACCTGGATCGACGGCGCACCCACCGGCAGTGACACGCCGCCGCTGCCAGGCGCAGTGGCTGCAGCAGATGTGCAGGGCGTTCGCGTCACCTTCACTTCATCGGACCCGGCCAACGGCGGCTTCAACCTCACGCCGGGGGAGAACTTCCCCACCTCCGGTCCATGCCAACAGGCGTCGATCTGTTTCGACGTGACACCCAGGGAAACATCGCGCTCCGCCGGCACACCCGTGGAGGGCACCTACCTCAACACGATCCAGGCATCGGGTGAGAGTTTCGTAGGTGAGTTCGACATTCCCGAAACCGATGCGCCCGCAAACGTCGTTGTGGGCCGACCAGGCATCGACGTCAACAAGTCGGTCGCTGGCCCGGCACTCGTAGCGCCGGGCCAGACAGCCCTCTTCGAGCTCCGCGTCGAGAACACCGGCACTGCTGCACTCAACGATCTCATCGTCTCCGACCCGATACCGGCGGGACTGAAGTTCAACTCCGCCGGAGCCGGCGGCCAGCCGTCCCAGATCATCGAGTTCGACGTACCAGCCGGTACGCATCCGCCCGGCCACGAGGACTTCACGGCGAACGCGGATGTGAACGGGCGGGTGGACCTGTTGA
>JBPCTP010000142.1:0-4726 GCA_051011615.1 Microthrixaceae bacterium
GCCTGGTACTCGGCCAGGTACTTACCGATCCGCTCGGCTCCGCCTGCCAGACGTTCTGGGTGGGCCTCGAAGAGCTCGATGAACTCGGTTCCGGGTGTAGCCAGGGCGGTCTCGCCGCCTCCGATGCTCACGCTCTCGTTGCCGAGTGTGGCGCGGGCGACGGTCCAGCCGCCGTCAACGGGGCCGACCACATCGTCATCAGGCACGAACACGTCTGTGAAGAACACCTCGTTGAACATCGAGGTACCCATCGTCATCTTCAGGGGACGTACCTCGACGCCTTCGGAATGCATGTCGATGACCATCGTGGTGATGCCCTGGTGCTTGGAAGCATCCGGGTTGGTTCTGACCGTCGCGAACCCGAAGCCTGCCTCGTGCGCACCCGATGTCCAGACCTTCTGTCCGTTGACGATCCAGCCTCCGTCGGTGCGCGTCGCCTTGGTCTTCACCGCAGCTGCGTCCGAACCGGCATCCGGCTCACTGAACAGCTGGCACCAGATGACGTCGCCCCGCATTGCGGGCTCCACCCAGCGTTCGAGCTGGTCAGGGTCGCCGTGCTGGATGATCGTGAGGATGTTCCATGCGGTGATGCCGAGCTTCGGCCGCTCGATGCCGGCGGAGCTGAACTCCTCCTCGATCACGAGCTGCTCGATCGCACCGGCATCGCGACCATAGGGCTTGGGCCAATGAGGCATTGCGTATCCGGTCTTGATCAGTTCATCGAGCTGATCGGCCTCCGAGGCACCCTTGATGCTCGTTGCGAACTCGCGCACGGATTCCCGTACCGCCTCGGCCTCCGCAGGTAGGTCCACCGCCTTCGGGCGTGCAACTCCCTTGCCGACCAGAGCCGTTAGCTCTTCGGCCGCCTCCTCCGGCTTGAGGTATTCGAGGATGGCCACCGCACGGCGAATGTAGAGGTGTGCGTCGGATTCCCAGGTGATGGCAATCCCGCCGTGAACCTGGGTGTTGAGGTTCGCGCACAGGTCCGCCGCCGGTCCGGACAGGGTGGCTGCCACGGCTGCGGCATAGGTGAGTTGGTCGCCACCGGTGGCAGAAGCCCGGGCCGCATCCCAGACGGCGCCGGTCGCGAGCTCAGTTGCCACCGCCATGTCCGCACAGTGATGCTTCACGGCCTGGAACATGGCGATCACACGCCCGAACTGTTCGCGCTCCTTCGCGTATTGCGCCGCGAGGTCGGTGCACTCGCGGGCCACGCCCACGGCCTCGGCGGACAGGATGACGCGGGCGAGGTCGATCAGGGTCCGTGAGGCTCCGGGAATGACCTTGGCCGCGGCGCCATCGAAGCTGACCTGCGCCGAGCGGCGGGCAGGGTCGAGGTTGCTCGGGACGTTCACCGACACGGCGTCGCCGGCCTCGATGATCGCCACGTCGTCACCGGCCGCGACCACGAACACGTCCGCAAGACCGCCTCCGAGCACAGCGTCGGCCTTGCCGTTCAGCGTCTCGCCATCGAGATCCACTGAACCCTCGAGTGCGATCGCCGCGTACGTCGAGCCATCAGCGAGTCCGGGCAGAAGAGAAGCCAACAAGTCGTCGTTTCCCGTGGCTGCGATCGTGGCGCTCGCGATCACTGTTGGCACGAACGGGCCCGGAGCGGCAGCCCGGCCCATCTCCTCCGCGACCACCACGAGTTCCTCGAGCCCGAACCCGGAACCACCGAGGTCCTCGGGCAGGTGAAGGCCGAGCCATCCGAGCTCCACGACCTCTTTCCACCAGTCGCCAACTGTCTCCTCGGGCGCTTCGAGTAGTTCACGCGCGGCACCGCGGGCGTCGCGGGCGGCGAGCAGGTCATTGGCGGTCTCTGAAAGGAGTCGGTGCTCCTCGGAAATGGCTACTGACATGTCTCGGCTCCTCGCCTGTTGGCTTCCCCTGCAATTCCGGCACGTCGATGCCGTTGGGGGCTATGTCGTGACGGCGCCCCGAGTCTCGTTCAGCCGACCACCCCGAGGCCAAGCGGCTCCTTCGCCAGGAGTCGAGCGGCGTTGTCATGCAGGATCGATCTTCTCAGTTCGGGCGAGTCGTCGGTGGCGATCAACACCCGTGCCAGGGTGAGCGCCTGGTGGTAGAACGGCCAGTCCGTGCCGTAGAGAAGCCTGTTGTCAGGCACGGCCTCGACTACCTCCCGAAGCGCCGAAAGCCCGAGGCAGGACAACTCGAAGTAGGTGTTCGGGTACTTCGTGAACTCGATCGCCTCGGAAAACTGCAGCGCGCCGGAATGCCCGAGCACGAAGGTGGTGTCCGGGTTCTCCGCGATCGCTTTCTCGTAGCGGTACACCTGGCTGCGTTTGCGGGCCGCCTCCGGCTCGATGCCCACAGGCCCGCAGTGGAAGAGCACCGGCAATCCAAGGGCGGCGCATCGACCACACAGGTGCACTGTCCTTGGCTGGTCCGGGGCGATGAACTGGGCGTTCGGGTGAAGCTTCACGCCGATGGCCCCCGCGGCCTTCTGGCGCGTCAGTCGACCATCGATGTCCCGGTCGAGCGGATGGGCGGAGCCGAACGGCAGCAGTTCGGGATGTGTCTGTGTGGCCTCGATGATTTGATCGGCGTTTCGCGCACCGATCGGGAGATCGAAGGGAAGCACGACAGAGGAAACGATGCCAAGACCGCGCATGTCGCGCACGAGGTTCGGTGCCGTGTGGGTCGCCCGCTTGCCCCAGGGTGTCAGGCCGAGCACCGACAGGTCTGCCTTCATGGCGAACATCGAGGCATCGTCGATGTTCTTGTTCGAGTACACCTCCAGGTCCAGGGGCTGCGTGAGTGGCAGGTAGTAGTCGACAGTCGGGGTGCTGGCCTGGAGGTCTATGGCAAGGGGCCTCAGCCATCCCATTGCAAGGTGCGTGTGCATGTCAATGACCGGGCCACCTCGTCGGCGGCATCTTCGGCAACGACTATTCGGTTCCCGCCCCGAATCTCGAACCACGGCAACTGGTTGAATTCCAGTGCACTGTCGAATCGGGTGGGGTAGCTCTGCGCAGCCATCAAGCGATGCTATGGCTGTCGATCACGGCTCACCCGGTCAAGTGGCAGAGACGGGGGACATCGATGTTCCCGCCGCTGAGCACCACCCCGATTCGCTGACCTGTGACCAAGCCGTCGAGCACGGCGGCAAGTGCCGCTGCGCCGCTTGGCTCCACCACCTGCTTGGTGCGCTCGAACAGTACGACCATTGCCTCGGTGATGGCCGAGTCCGCGACGGTCACGATCTCGTCGACGAATTCGAACATGATCGGGAAGGTGAGGTTTCCTGGGGCGTGCACGGCCAGGCCGTCCGCGATGGTGTCCGGTCGATCAACGGCGACCGGGTGACCGGCCTCGAACGACATCACGGTGTCAGCGGCGCCCGCCGGCTCCACACCCACTATCCGGCAACCGGGAGCCAGGTGTCGCGAGGCGATCGCACAGCCGGCCATCAACCCGCCGCCGGAAACGGGAACCACCAGGGTGTCCAGCTCGGCCTGGTCGTGGAACTCGAGGGCCACGGTGCCCTGGGCGGCGATCACTTGGGGATCGTCGAACGGCGGAGCCGGCACCGCCCCGGTGCGGGCAACGAACTCATCCTCCAACTCCTGGCGGTCATCGGTGAAGCGGTTGAAGCGGTGGATCGTGGCCCCATAGGACTCAGCCGCTCGGGCCTTGAGCTCGGGAGCATCCTCGGGCATGAAGACGTCCACTTCGACGCCGAGTCGTGCTCCTGCACAGGCGAGCGCGCCCGCGTGGTTGCCCGAGGAGACCGTCACGACCCTGCGCTCTCGCTCGGCGTCGTCGAGGCTGAGCAGCTTGTTGTGGGCGCCACGCGCCTTGAACGAGCCGGCCCGTTGGAGGTGTTCGGATTTCAGGTGAACCGTTGCCCCTGCGAGTGAGTCGATGGCGGCGCTGGTCAGCACGGGGGTGTTGTGCACATGTGGTCGGATCCGCTCAGCGGCTGCCTGCACGTCCTCGAACGATGCTGCGAAGGTCGGCCCGGATTCGCTGATCTCGGGATCTGTCACGACGGACTCCAGCTCATGTCGCCGTCGAGTGGCCAGATCGGCCTTCGCACACGCCGGTACGGCAGGCGCACGAGCTTCGGCGTCGAGATGCCCGGGGTGTCCACGTCGATCACCGCAGAGGCGATGGGCTCGAACGCGGCGCGGAAGTGAACGTTCGACTTGACCACGATGAGGTTCAAGTCCAGTGGGTCGACCCCGAGATTGTCGAACACCTGGAGGTCCTCGTTCTGCAATGGAGTCGAGGTGAGGACAACCTCCACTGTTCCTTGAGTCCTCACCAGGGCGAGCGGGCCGATCGCGACCGGAACGTTCGGGTGGGTGGGGGAGTGGATCGTGTAGTTCCCGTCAGCGAGTGCGATCACGTCGACCTCCGCGGTGAAGTCGCCGAGGTCGATCTTCACCACCGATCCCACGCCGGCCTCATGGCACTTCCCGACCGCCTCGGGTGCCATCAGCGAGGCGACCAGAGTGCCGGACATCGGGCGGTCCTCCAGTGCCTCGAGCAACACCGTGCTCTTCGCCGGTGCTCCGCCGCCGGGGTTGTCGCCCTGGTCCGACAGCACCAATGGGATGGAGCCGGACTCCACCAACTCCGAAGCTCGCCGCAGCGCTTCGTCCACGGGCACGAGGTTGGGCTCGAAGTCTTCGCGCATTGACCACAGCTGGCTGGCGAGCGTCTCTGCGAGGGCGTCGACTGAGGCCTTGTCAGATCC
>JBPCTP010000143.1:0-3798 GCA_051011615.1 Microthrixaceae bacterium
TGCCGGTCTCCTCAGTGAAGGAATCGAACGTCTCCGGCGAGATGGCGAACGAGTCGTGGGTCAGAAGCGTGACCGAGTCACTCGGCGCTGGATCGCCGGGGCCGCAAGCCGCGGCAATCGTGGCGACCACCGCGATGGCGGCGCATCCGCTGAATGAAAGGAACCGGCTGAACCGACAACGCATGGGCTTCTTCCTCCGCTGGCATTACCCAGATCAGGTTGGCGGGTCGGCGGCTCCAGCCGCCCTCTCAGCCCGTGTCACGAGCTCCCCGTATTGGTTCGGCCGATACTAGCCCGCAGGTGATGCCAGCAGTAGCTCGACGGCCAGGCCCCACATCGAGAGGTCCCGCGACTCCGTGATGTCGAAACCGGCCTTCGCCACGGCTGCTGTGCCGTCGATCGGGCGGCAGTCGACGAAGCTCGGGAAGTGCCGATGGGACCAACCGTAGAGTTCCTCCATCGCCTTCACTCCCCCGTGGGTCGACATGCAGGCAACGCACAGGCGGCCGCCGGGACACAGAACCCGTTTCACCTCGGCGAGCACGACCGGAATCTCGTCGTCGCTGAACAGCTCCAGGGTGAAACTCATGAATGCGGCATCGAAGTGCCCATCGGGCCAAGGCAGTTCGGTTGCGCTGCCGCGCACCAGCTCGACGCGTTCGGAGAGTCCGGCCGACTCGACGCGATCGGCGGTGTGTTGGACCATTCCGTCGGAGATGTCGATGCCACAGACCGTGCCGCTCGGCCCGACCAGTTCCGCCAGGGCCACCAGCGCCTGACCGGTTCCGAATCCCGCTTCGAGGACCACCTCTCCCTCAGCAGGCTTCAGCAGACCATCGATGGCGTCATGGACGAACCGCTTCTCACTGCTGTCCGACAGCAGGCCGTACACCCGACTCATCCGGTTGTAGCTGTCCCGGGCGGTGCTCTGCTGAAACGTGCCGTCGGTGGCTGTGTCCTGCGATGGCATGGTTGTGCTCCTCTGGCTCTACTCGATTCCGTTCATCCGGGCGAGGGTGCGCAGCATCACCTCGTCCGCTCCGCCTCCTATCGACCAGAGCCGGGCATCCCTGAAGAACCGGGCCGGCCAGAGCTCTTCCACATACCCCATGCCCCCGTGGTATTGCACTGCCAGATCCGCAACCTTGCGACCCAACCTCGCTGCGCAGAGCTTGGCAACCGTGGCCTCGCGGGTGAAGTCCTCACCACGGATGGCCTTGGCGACCGCCGCCCAGTTGTGGTGCCTGTTGAGGTCGACCTCGGCGGAGAGCTCGGCGAGGTTGTACTGGAGGTGCTGGTTGGCCAACAGCGGCGCACCGAACGCCTCGCGCTCGCGCAGGTACTGCACCGTCCGCTCGAGTGCGTACTCACACGCACCCACCATCTGGTAGGCGGCGATCATCCGCTCGTCCTGGAACTGGTTCATCTGTTGCTGGAAACCGCGCCCGGGCTCACCGATCGTGTTCGAGACCGGTACGCGGCAGTCCTCGAAGGACAACTCGGCGGTGTCGGAGCCGCGCATTCCGAGCTTGTCCAGCTTTCGACTGACCCTGAAACCGGGTGTGTTGGTCTCGACGATGATCTGACTCATGCCGGCGTAGCCGCCCTCGTCTGAGGTTCGTGCGAGGAGGCAGAGCCAGTCCGACTGGGTGCCGCTGGTGATCCACATCTTCGTACCGTTGATGACCCACTCGTCGCCATCGAGGGTGGCCCGTGTGCGTATGCCGGCCACGTCCGAGCCGGCGTCGGGTTCACTCACCGCGATCGAGGCGACCTGGTGGCCGGCGAGAGCGGGCCGCAGATACTTCTCCTTGAGTTCATCGGTGCCGAAACGGTGCAGTGCGGGGGTGGCCATGTCGGTCTGCACGCCGATGGCCATCGCAACTCCGAGGGAGCCGCAGCGGCCCATTTCCTCACCGAGGATCATCGTGTAGGTGTGGTCGGCCCCACCTCCACCCCATTGCTCGTCGTAGGTGAGCCCGATCAGACCGAGATCACCCATCTTGGTGAAGAGTTCCCTTCCCGGGAACACCCCGGCGTCTTCCCAGTCGTCGGCATGGGGATCTATCTCGCTGCGCACGAACTCGCGCACCGTTGTTCGGAACAGATCGTGATCTTCGTTGAACTCGAGCATTTGGGCTCCCTTTCGCAGCGGCAACGCTACCGCTGCTCGGGAACGCCTCCCAGAACCCTGGTCTCCGCAGTGATGTCGCGAACCAACGAGTCGCTAGCGTGTCGACCAAGCGTGCGCCGCGCGGTGACGTCTATACGACCGTCGATCACATGCAGCGGGGTTGTCTCCAGTGCTGCCCGCTCGTCCTCCACCCGACTCGGTCGGTCGATGACGATCCGCTGGCCGAGTGCCCGGGCCATCGATGCGATGGCGCCCAACTTCGCGTTGCGTACCTGGTCCGAGGCGAGTCCGTCGGTGAGCTGGCGGTCGATCACGATCGAGTCGAACGGATGCATTTCGAGCACCGACAACGATGCTGCACCGGCGCCGAATCCCCCGACAGCCACCCGCGCGCCGGTGCGTGCGATCTCCAGCAGCGCAGCGCGGGCCACCGGGCCGTCGTCGAGGTCCGCTTCTGCCACGACGAGGACGAGGTTCTCCAGGTCGACCCCGCGTCGTGCGGCGGCGGCAAGGTGGCGCCCGGGATGTGAGACCAGCGCCGCGCCCGGTATGTGCACCCAACGCCGCGGCGCCACACCCGGCAGTCCGGTCGACCGCTCATCGGTGGCGATGTGGCCGAGCAACCACCGGAACAAGCCGGGTGAGACTCCCCCATCGGCGGCAATCGTCTCCGGTCGTCGGGCGGGAACCTTGCGTCCCGATCCCTCCACACGGCCCCAGCCCGCGCGATAGAGGTGGCCGATGACTGCGGAGTCGGCCATGTCGATGATCGGCGAGACCTCGGCGTCGAGAAGGTCCGCACGCATTGCCTCGGCGAGCACGTCGGTGGCGCTCTTGCGCTTGACCGCGGCCCGCTCCAGGTGCTCGTCGTAGCTCACGACGCGGGACTTGCCACGTCGCTTGGCCACGTAGAGGGCCTCATCGGCGCGTTTGAGCAGTTCCGTGGAGGATTGGCCCTCGCGGTGCACTGACAACCCGACACTGATGCCGACGTCGAGCTCCGCGTCGGCGGCCCTGAACGGCGCACGGAACGAATCGACTATGCGTTCGGCCACCTGGGTCGCGAGTCCCTCGATGCGATCCGGACGAGCCCTGATCACCGCCACGAACTCGTCGCCGCCCAGGCGCACCAGTAGGTCCGATGCTCGCACGCAGGTACGGAGACGGCCGCTGGCACTTCGGAGCACCTGATCACCCACCAGATGGCCGAGCTCGTCGTTGATCACCTTGAAGCGGTCGAGGTCGCAATACAGCAGCGCCACACCCGATTGGCCGGCGACATCGATCATCTGCGGCAGCATCGCGGCCAGGGTCGCGCGTGTTGCGAGTCCGGTGAGCGCATCCGCGGCGTCCCGGCCGTTCTGTTCCGCGCCGCGGCGGTACACCGCAGAGTGCACTGCGTGCTCGAGGCGCTCGATGGTGGCGCTCTCGAAGCGCAGTACTTCCTCCGCGCCGGACTCGAGGGCCCGGCGTTCGGATGCCTCGGGGTGTCCGTCGACCGCCACCACCGGGACATCCCCACTGACCGAAACGAGCTCCACGAGGTCGGCCATGTTGAGCCCGCCGGAGCCGAGGAGCGCGACAACTGCGGCAATCCGTTGGTCACCGCCGCCCGGCCAGCGCATCTCCGCGGTGAGGTCGTTCCGTGCGGTCGGGTGCATGTC
>JBPCTP010000144.1:0-2780 GCA_051011615.1 Microthrixaceae bacterium
GTTCACCGCCGGCGGCCCCCTGGGTCTGCGGGCCGCACCAGCCCAGTCGACCTCGACAACCATCGCGCCGACCACGACGACCCAACCTGGCCCGGGCGACGCCGAGGCAGGGGAATCGAACTCCGAGGACATGGCCACCGATGGCACGAACCCAGAGAACAACGACGCCGACGGCACAGCCACCGATGATGCTGTCGCCGACGGCGGAGATCCCGGCAGCGCCGGCGACGTTGCGTCGTCGGCGCCAGCGAACGAGGCTCCCCCCGATGGGTAGCCGAAGCGCAATCCAAGGACCACCGGACGACCCCGCCACCACCGGGGTCGTCGCTTCGTTTGTGGGGGCACAACTCCATGGTCCTGACGACGTGCCTCTCACCGGCGCCACTCACGACTCGCGTCGTGTTCAGGCCGGCGACCTGTTCTGTTGTGTGGTGGGCGCAAACCACGATGGACACGACTTCGCAGCAGTCGCAGTCGACAGTGGTGCCACAGCGCTGCTGGTGGAGCGGGAGCTCGACCTGGACGTACCCCAACTCCAGGTGGACGATGTCCGCATCGCCATGGCGCCTGCGTCGTCCGTGGTATGGGGAGACCCGAGTTCTGCATTGACGGTGATCGGGGTGACCGGCACCAACGGCAAGACCACGGTCGTGTCGATGCTCGCGGCGATCCTGGCCGAGGCGGGCAAATCCGTCGAGGTGATCGGAACCCTCACCGGTGTGCGCACCACCCCCGAAGCGCCGGAGCTGATGGCGCAGCTCGCCGCAATGCGAGTCCGGGGGGTGACCCATGTCGCAATGGAGGTCAGCTCCCATGCGTTGGACCTGGCCAGGGTCGACTCGGTTCACTTCGCTGCAGCGGTGTTCACGAACCTCGGCCGTGACCACCTCGACCACCATGGCAGCATCGAGGCCTACTTCCGGGCCAAGGCCAAGCTGTTCGAAGCCACCAGATGCGACCTCGCCGTGGTCAACACCGATGATCCGCGCGGTCGGCTGTTGCGTGACAGCTCCGAGGTCGCAGTCGTCGGGTATTCACTCGACGATGCGACAGCGCTGGAGTTGGATCAGCAGCCGGTGCGCTTCGAGTGGAGGGGCCAGTCAGTTTCCCTGCCGATGGCCGGCGCCCACAACGTGCTCAACGCTCTCGCCGCAGGTGAGACGGCGGTTGCGTTGGGAATCGATGCGCAGGTCGTGGCAGCGGCGCTGGGGGGGCTCGCGCAGGTGCCCGGCCGATTCGAAACCGTTGTCGCGCATGGCGGCGGGACACCCGACTCGCCGACGGTGGTCGTCGATTTCGCCCACACTCCTGATGCCCTCGAGGCTGCTCTGAGCGCGGCGCGGTACATGACTGGCGAGGGCGGCCGCACGTGGGTGGTGTTCGGTTGTGGAGGAGATCGTGACCGCTCGAAAAGGCCCAGGATGGGAGCCGTGGCGGACGCGGGTGCCGATGTTGTGGTCATCACCAGCGACAATCCGCGAAGCGAGGATCCGTTGCGCATCATCGAGGAGATCCGTGCAGGATGCGATGATGACCCGATCATCGAGCTCGACCGTCGCAGTGCAATCCATGAGGCAGTCACCGGAGCCACCAGCGGCGATGTGGTTCTGATAGCGGGCAAGGGCCACGAACAGGGGCAGGTGTTCGCCGGCCGTACAGAGCCATTCGACGACCGTTCCGTGGCCGCCGAGATGCTGTCGGGGGCCGACCCCACGGATGGTCCGCTCGAGTGCGGGGATACGAAGTGATCCGGCTGCTGCTTGCGACCGGAATCGCCACGATCGTCTCCTGGGCCGGCACGCGTCTGTTGATCATTGCACTCACCCGTCGCGCCATAGGCCAGCCGATTCACGAAGACGTTCCCGAGGGGCACACGGTCAAAGCCGGCACCCCGACGATGGGTGGCGTCGCGATAGTGGCCGGAGCGCTTGCGGGTTACGTCGTGTCGGACCTGTACGACGCCGTGTTCACATGGCGCGGGATCATCACCATGGGTGCGATCGCGGGCGCGGGACTCGTCGGGTTCCTCGACGACTGGCTCAAGATCTCCAACGAACGCAACCTCGGTCTGAACAAGCGTGCGAAGACCATCGGACTGCTGTTGGTGGCCGGTGGATACGCAGGTGCGATGTTGTGGCTCACCAACGTGGCGACGACCATCAGCTTCACTCGCTTCAACGACCTCGGGTGGGACATCGGCCGGGCCGGTTGGGCGATATGGGCGGTGCTGTTGATACTCGGGTCCTCCAACGCGGTGAATCTCACCGACGGTCTCGACGGGCTGGCCGCCGGATCCGGAGCGTTGGTGTTCGCCGCCTACGTGTTCATCGGGTACTGGGTGTTCAGGCATCCGGGCTATGGGATCTCGGTCGGGCTGGACCTCGCGGTCGTGGCCGCGGCGATGATGGGTGCCTGCGCGGGCTTCCTGTGGTGGAACGCGGCTCCCGCACAGATCTTCATGGGAGACACGGGTTCCCTTGCGATCGGTACGGGGCTGGCCGCGCTCGCGTTGTCATCCTCCACGTCACTGTTGCTGCCGATCGTGGGTGCGATCTTCGTGGTGGAGACGGTGTCGGTGATCATCCAGGTGGTGGGGTTCCGCACCACTGGCAAGCGGGTGTTTCGAATGGCCCCGATCCACCACCACTTCGAGCTCCGGGGGTGGCCCGAGACCACGGTGATCGTGTGTTTCTGGATGATCACCGGTGCATGCACAGCGCTCGGGATTGCACTCTTCTACCGTGAGTTCCTCCAGGCCGAGGGACTCACCTGAGATGGAT
>JBPCTP010000145.1:0-3103 GCA_051011615.1 Microthrixaceae bacterium
TCTCCCAGCAGTTCCTCCGGGTCCACTAGGCCCGTGACCGGCCCGGCAAGGATCCCACCGAGCAGCAACAGCACGACAGTCGGTATGCCAGTCAGCTTGCCCAACCACTGGGCCCCGACTCCCAGCACGACGATCGCGCCGAGCGCGATCGTCACCGTTGTTGGGTCCACCGCGCTACGCCCCGTCCCACCGGGGTGCCGCCACCGGTCCGGATGCAGCCCGACTGGCGAACATGGTGACCGTCGAGGAGCGACGATGGCGGTCGGGAGTGCAGAGCTCCCGTGTAACCCGTACGCCGCTATCCATCTTCGGCACGATCCGTCGCGGCCCCTGAAATCTCGTGCGGCGTGTCGGTCTCGCCTACTGGTGGAGATCCTGCCTTGCCCTCGTAGACGACCTCGTAGGTCTTGCTGGCATTCGAGATCGTCGCTGTGATCAGCGCCGCGATGGGCAAAGCCATGAAGGCTCCCATCGGCCCCGCGATCGCCCCTCCGGCAAGGGCTGCGCCGAACGCTATTCCACCGTTCAGCTCCATGGTCTTGGAACTCAGCCGTGGACTGAGGAAGTAGTTCTCAACCTGTTGGTAGACGATCGTCCACACCAACAGGATCAACGCCGACGCGAGTCCTTCGACGCCGAGAGTGACCAGGATCGGCACCGCAGCGCCGATGTAGGTGCCCACAGCCGGGATGAAAGTAGCAACGAACGCCTCGAACAGCGACAACGGGAGGGCGTACGCCACGGGCATCCCGACCAGCAGCATGGCCGCGAAGAAGAGCGATCCGTTGATGAGCATGATGAGCACCCGTGAGTAGAAATATCCGCCGGTCTGCTCGATGGCCGTGTCGGTCACCCACCCCCAGATCCGCTGGCGATGGGGCGGGACCCTGGACAACACCGCCCGGCGGATCCTGGGGAAGTCCGCAGCAAAGTAGAAGGTGAACAACGCAACGGTCGCCAGGTCGAACACCAGCCCGATTCCTGACGACGCCAATCCCAAGATCTCGTCGGCCCACTCGGTCAGGGCCTTGTCGGCGACCTGGGATGCATCCTCGGCTGAGTCCTGCTCGACAAGAGTCACCGACAGGTTCTCCTCGGTCCAGGAGTTCAGGTTGCTGATCCACTCCCCACCGTTCGAGCTGACACGATCCGCAAAGTCGCTGATGCCCGGAATCAGCACCAGCACCATGAACGCCACGAAGGCGAACAGAGCCCCGTAGATGGCGCCGACGGAGGCGCCACGACGCCAACCCCATCGATCTCCCATGAAACTGATTGCGGGGATGATCGCCAGGGCGAAGAACACGGAGATTGCCAGGAGGCGCAACAGGTGCTGGGTCCGCAATGCCACCACCAACAACGCGGCGGCACCAGCGACCGCGACGACAGTCTTGAGCAGCGATTGCCATACGAACTGGTCCACCCAGGCAGGCCGGCTCTCTCGAGATCCCCGTTCCTCAGAGCGGATGCCCGCCGCCTCGGCCACACCGTCAGGTAGTTCGCCAGCTGGCGAATCGGACCCTCGTTCATCCCTGGTCATTGGTCGGTGCCCTTTCATCGAAGCTGCTAGCGGGTTCCTTGGAGTTTGATCCATGGCTCAGATTGGCGACCGCAACCTCGCTCGAAGGTGCGAGGTTGATGCCGTTGGACTCAAGTGCCGTCTTCATGGCGCGCACCGCATCATCGAGTGCGTCGTTGCCCTTCTTCACCTCCGGACCGTGCCAAATTCGCACAGACAGGTCGACTCCCACATCGAGAGCACGTGCGCGTACCGAGCCGACGCGGTTGATCGAATCGACGCCGTCCAGCGCGTCACGCAGGACCTTGTCGGTTCGGTCGATGTCCTCGCCAAGATCGAGGACCAGGTCAATGGAGCTCCGTCGTTCCTCGACGTTCGTGAACACGATGACCGTCTTATTGAGCATTTCGACGTTCGGGATGTGAACCCTTCGCGCATCCCGGAGCCTGATCACGGTGCTCCGGTTGGTGATCTCCACTATCTCACCGAGATAATCATCGACCTGCACCTCGTCGCCGATGGTGAACGCCGGCCTGGTGGTCAGCGCAGCGCTGGCGCCCATGCCCTCGATCACGGGCCGTGCGGCCAGCACGAGTATCAGCACAGCCACGATCACCATGACGGTCAGGAGTCCGACATCGGAACCCAGGATGGTGAGTGCCCATCCGACGAACACCGCGATCACAAGCGACTGGATGATGCGTGCCGTCAAGGCTACGAGTTGCTGTGATTGACCATCGGGTCGCCCCAGGCGGTGACGGCGCCAACGGCCGATCAGGTAGGACAGGAATAGTCCGACGCTCACCAGCAGAATCGCAGCGACGATGTTCTGCCACGTGAGGGCTTCGCCGGTCAGGAGTTCGTTGATCTCGTCGATGGACATTGTGGGGTTCTCAGGTCCCGTCGGGATCCGCGAAATGGGCGACGGCGTCGTCGACCTCCAGGAACACAGAGTCGGCTAGCCGATCACCGAGGCCGGCCCGCTCGAGAAGGTCCACGACCGGCTGGCGAACTCTGGCGAAAGCGACCGACACATCGGCCGCCTCGAGATCGTCGAGCAACTCCCTGATTTGTTGCAGCGCGGTGGTGTCGATGTCGGAGACACCTTCGGCGTCGATGACCAGAGCAGTTGCCGGCGGATCGGATCGCCGGAGCCGGGCGGTGAGGTCCCGCACGACGAAGGCGACGTTGGCGAAGAACAGTTCGTCATCGATCCGATAGACGAGGAGTCCTGGGATCGGGTGGGCATCTGAGTGTCGTTGAACGTCGCGGAACGTAGTGGTTCCGTCGACGAGCCCGAGTTCGGCAGTGTGGGGCCTCACGACCCGCATCAGGGCGACCAGCAGCGACAGTCCGATGGCGAAGGCGATGCCTCCCAGCATCCCCAGCACGAGCACGGCCAGCACCGTGGCGGTACCCAGCCAGAACTCGGAGCGACGGATCCGCCAGAGCGACTTGAAGTCATCGAGCGCGAAGAGGCCCAGACCCGCCACGATCACGATGCCCGCGAGCACGGCCTGGGGGAGCATCTCGAAAAGGCCGGTCAGGAAGAACAGCGTGAGCAGTACAAGCACGGCGCAGATC
>JBPCTP010000146.1:0-2932 GCA_051011615.1 Microthrixaceae bacterium
ATTCGATTGCCATGCCCGAGGCAATCCCCGGCGGCGGAGACATGGGCGTCGAGTTCGAGTTCTTCGACTACGACCAACCCGTGGACGTCTTGGCACCCGATCCGGCAACGGTGGTGACCATCGACGACTACGGCCAGTCGGTGGGCGGCCTCTTCGTTCCAGCAGGTGACGTCCTCGACTGACAACAACCGGGTCCGCAGTCAGCGCAGGCACGAAGAGCCAATCGCATGTGGCCTAAAGGCGAACCCACCGTGTTGCCGATAGTGGATGGACCGATCCTGGGATGTGAGCGATGAAAACAAGGCCGATACCTGCTCTGGGAACGGACCGACGCAGAGTGGGGGCATGGCTCGCTGTGATCGCGTCAGTTGTCGCCCTTGCAGCCGCAGCCTGCGTTCCGGCCCCACCAGCGCCCGCGCCTGGGCAAGCTCGCGGCGCGCCGGCCCCCGCCACATGGCAGGCGCAGATGCTGGCCTCGCTGAACGCCGAACGGGCAGCCGTTGGCGTTGCGCCGCTGGCGGCCTGCGGCTCTCTCAACCAAGCGGCTCAGGCTCACTCGGCTGATCAAGCTGCGCACAACAAGATGTCGCATACCGGATCCAATGGCAGCACGCCGTGGGCCCGGATGCACCAAGCGGGCTACTACTACAACGCCGCTGCGGAGAACGTGGCCGCGGGACAGCGCAGCGTCACGTCTGTCATGTCAGCCTGGATGAACTCGAGTGGCCACCGCTCCAACATCCGCAACAGCGCATACGCCCACGTAGGAGTCGGCCTGGCGTACTCGGCTGGGGGCACGCCCTACTGGACCCAGAAGTTCGGCCGCGGCGGCGCCTGCTGAACCTCCACTAGGGGTTCACCACGACGCCGTGGAGTATCACCTCGACCATTGCCCGCACTCGTGCTTCGTTGGAGGCCTCGTCGCTACCCGCCGTCATGGATGCCAGTGACCCGGCTGCAATCACCTCGGTGAGCACCCAGGCGATGTCGACCGGATCCAGGTCCGACCGTATGTCACCGCGTTGCGCACCTGAGCGCAGCACCCGCTCCAGCAGGGCTGGCAGACGGTTGCGACCCGCTTCGATCTCATCGCCAGCGACGCGGCGGGTCACGTCGTGGTCACGAAGCAGCACTCCACGAAGCAGCGGATGGCTCTCGACCCAGTGCAGGCATCCGGCAGTGAGCGCTCCGATCGTGTGCGCGGTGGTGGGCGTTCGTCGCTCGGCCACCTCCAACAACGAGTTGTGCCACTCGACCAGGACTCGACTGACCACTTCGCGGTACAGAGCATTCTTGTCGCCGAAGTAGCGGTACACGAGAGGTCGCGACACCTCTGCGGCCCCGGCGATTCCACCGATCGTCGTGCCCGAGTATCCGAGACGTCCGAACTCGGATTCCGCAGCATCGAGAATTGCATCCCTCGTCCTGGTGGGGCCCACGAGTAGATCGCTCACATCCTCATGGTAGGCATCATTCGGCTCTCATATGACAACTGGTAGCCCCGAATAGCACCAGCTGAGTACCTCATAGGCGGGTGCTGGTTGACATCTGGTCCACCTCTTGTCTACTTTCCGGAGAAACACAGGGGGCACGACATGAGTTCATCGGAGTACGAGGTCGTCATCATCGGCGGTGGAATGGGCGGGCTGAATCTTGCGGCGCTGCTGGCCAACGACGGACGCAAGGTCCTGGTGCTCGAGAAGGCACCGAACGCCGGGCTGGGAGGTCGCGCCGCCAGCGGTCACGAGGCCGGCTCACCGATCGACAACGGCATCAAGGGCCTGATCCTCGCCGGAACGCAGGACGAGATATTCGAACGCCTGGGCAAGACGATGCCGGAGAACGTGTGCACCTGGACCAACTCCGGACAACTGCTATTCGACGACGGGCAATGGCGACCGCTGGACGAAATGGTGCTGGGAACCTTCGACGCCTTCAACAACGCCTACCTCGACCCCGTGAGGTCGATGAGCTACGAGGAGATCGAGCGACTGAACGACATCTCCACCGAGGCCTACGCCCAGCAGGTCACCGACGACCCCGCCGTGATCGACTTCTTTCGCTACATCGGGTGGCTGTTCGGCGGCACCCTGCCGATTCCGCACGACTACTCCGCCGGCTCGATGTTCTACAGCGTGCGCCGGCAGCTCGATGCGCTGGGCCACCTGCCGTCCCAGTCATTCTGGGTGGAGGGCGGCAGCGGTGCCATAGCCGGTCCGCTGATCGAGTCGATCGAGGAGAACGGAGGTGAGATACGCACGGGTGCGGCCGTCAACCGGGTGATCATCGAGGACCGCAAGGCCGTGGGCGTCGAGGTGACCGACGGAGTTCGACGGACCCCGATGGAATGGCCGATGTCGGAGCGCATCGACGCGGATGTGGTGGTCAGTGCTGTCGCACTGTGGGACATCTTCTCGATCCTCGACGAAACCGACCTCGACCCCTGGTACGCGGAGAGACTCCGTCACCTGCATCGCAAGACACTGAACCTCGTGACCCTGACCTACGGCTTCGACGACCCCGAGCTCTGGGACCACAGCGGACCGCGCTGGGTGCAGCAGGGCCCGGTAAGCGACCGACCTTGGTGCGCCAGCTCGATGGCGTTCCCGGGTGAGAACAACGAGTACCAGGTCACCTTCTGGATGCAGCTCGGGTGGTGGGAGGATCCGGACGTGTTCAACATGCGAGAGGCCAAGCACAAGGCCGAACTCGGTCGTCTGATCACTTCATTCGAAGCTGACATCGACCAGCTGTTCGACAACCTGACCCAGCACGCCAATTGGGCCTATCACTCGTTCGGGCCTGCGACGATCATGGAAACACCGGGCTACGTCGGAGACGACCTACCGGACATGTCGGTCCAGGGTATCGACGGGCTGATGATGATCGGAGAGCGCACACGGGAGGCCAAGGTGATGGGCGTCTACGGATC
>JBPCTP010000147.1:0-3850 GCA_051011615.1 Microthrixaceae bacterium
CTCCCGCATAGAGCGAACCCAGTCCCAGGGGAAGTAGCGCCTCGGGGTCGGGGGCGAGCCCCGCCGCTCGCGAGACGTCGATGCTGCGCTGAGCCAGCGACAGTGCTTCGTCGCGTTCACCGACGTACCCGATCCAGGATGCGTCGGCCAAGCCGGCGGCAAGCTGCCCGCGCAGGGCGTCCTCACCGATCGTCACGGCGTCGAGCGCCCACCGGAAACCCTGCTCTCGGTCCTTAGTTAAGCGTGGACCGATGGCCCGCTCGGTGACGCCAAATGCATCTGGGTTGGCTGCCGGAGCCGGATCACCGATGACGCTGGGGCTGGTAACACTCGGCGCCCGTGAGCTTGGCCGGGTACGGTCTTGCCGGCCGGGGCTGGACCCGGGAGGGGGCTCGTGATGCGGCGATTTGTGGCGACATCTGGTGTGTTGATGGCTCTGGCGGCCGCGTGCGTGGTGCCCTCGGCGCCCGAGGCCGGCGGTCCGCCCACGACTCTGCCAGACAATGGCGAGCCGTTCACGATCGTGTTCATCGGCGACTCCGAACCGCGCATGCGAGGCAACACCAATGCCGAACTATCGGCCTATGTGCAGAACCTCCTGTCGTACAAGACGACCACCGAGCAGTACTTCGACGCCGATGGAGGCATCCACCGGATCGATCCAGAGTTGGTGATCCTGGGTGGCGACATCTCCGAGGACCGGGGCACCTCGATCGCGAATGACCTTCCCATCTGGCAGCCGCTGTATGACGCCGGGGTTCCCTTCATCGCGGGGTTCGGCAATCACGACTGGGATCCCGACAGCTGGGGAGACGGGCCTGGCTACTCGCTCGCCGGTCATCTCTCCAACGAAGACACCCGGGCGCTAGTGGCTGAGACACAGCGCCGCTCCGCGGCTACGACACCGCAGTTCACCTACCAGCAGTTCGGACCGACGAGCGCACACGGACCAGACACGTACCTCTCCGCCTACCGCGGGGTGGGGATCGCGTCGTTCAACACCTACCTCTACCATCCGAGCTACTTCTACCCCGAAGGCTGGCCGGCGAGCTGCAACCTGCTGCTCGGTGGAGCGGGATGCCAGCGCTACGTTTCGGCCGAGGCCCAGATCCAGGCGCTGGAGGGTGCACTCGACCCCGATCCGTCCCGACCGATGCTGTTCGTGCAGCACTATCCACTCACCACGGGGGTTGGCTGGTGGACCGACTGCGGGGCCAGCGGCAAATCTGCCGCCGAGCAGAAGGGTCGCTTGCTCGGTCTCATGGACCGTTTCGACGAGGTCGCGTTGCTTGCTGGCCACAACCATTCGGCCGGTCACTACACGCACGACGTTGGGGGTCGATCCCTCGACGAGTTCGTGGCGCCCTACTTCGGTGGTGCCAACGGTGAGGACGTCACAAGGGGAGGCGGGTTCGTCGCCCTCCTGGTCTCGTCCACCAGGGGAATCATCGAGGTCAGGACGATCCCCGGCGGCATCGGCTGACCGCCTGCACCGCACTCGGGTGCTGGAATCGGATGCCAAACAACACGCTGAGGTTGGCGATCTGCACAGCCGGTACACCACGACTCCTATCGGGGGCACGAACTCGGGCGGCGGCGGCACCACGCCGACGACGAGTCCGAACACGACATCGCCGACCACATCGCCTACTACGTCACCAACAACGTCGCCCCCGATTGTGACTTCATTACCCCCCGTGACAGCGATCCCCCTGCCACCAACCGGTCCGGCCGCACCCTAGACGTGCCGGCGGTGACCGTGATTGGTCCGAGGGACTGAACCTGATATCGCGCACCCGATGACCCGGTCTTGACGCAGCCGCGCTCTTGTTCGGCGGTCAGACTCATAACCCCAAGGTCGCAGGTTCAAGTCCCGTCACCATCGAATTCCTGAACGCGAACGGCTGCTGGCCGCGTCAGTTGGCACCAACAAACGAGGTCTGGCTGGGGTCCGCAGCTTCAATCCAGCCGCGAGTCCGGCTGTCATCGCCGTGCTAGAGGACGTTCTCGAGTGCCACGATCGTCGAGCCGATCAGTGCGGCGACTGCAGCCAGCAGGAGGCGGGTCCACAGCGGGTGGTGAGCGGAGGCGAAGAACGACAGTGCCGCGACCGTGGCGAGGCCCAGAACCAGGCACACCGAGAGGCCCCTCTGGCTGTCGAGGTCTGCCAGGGCGACCAAGGTCATGATCGCGGCCGCACCGACTGCACCGGCAACGACAGAGAGTTCCTCCCGTCCGATCCGTAGCACCCGGGACCACCGCAGATCGTCCTTGGTGGCGACCGTGTTCGCCAGCACGTCGCTGAACATGTGGGCAGCCAGGAGCACTCCACCCGCTCCAAGGAGCCACCCGACCGACGTCCAAGCCGAAGCCTCGACGTGAATCAGTTCGCCCACGGTGGCGAGGGTCAGGATGAGGCCGTAGACGGCGTGGGCCAGCGAACTCTCCGACCGCCGGAAGACCGGTGCGTGCTGATGGCCGGATGTGGCGCTCATGCCGCGACCGGCTGGTCGCGCAGCCACACATCCACCTGACGGTTCGGCATCTCGATTGCCGCATCATCGAGCGCCTCTTTGAGCCGCAGGCGCAGGTGACGTTCGAACCGTCTGCGTTCTCCTGCTGTAACCCAGCTGACAACACGGATCTGGACCGCATCGTCGCCCAGTTCCTGGACACCCTGCACCTCCGGTGGCTGGGTGACCTTGCCGCTCCAATCGGTGTCGTCGGCAGCTTCCCGAGCAGCAACCTGGAGAACGTCGATGGCCTCAGCGATGTCCGCTTCGTAGGACACGCCGATGACCACGCTGGCCCGCGAGGATTGCTGGTTCTCGTTCGCGACCCGGTCGATCTCGCTGTTGGGCACGTGCCACAGAGTTCCTTCTGCGTCCCGCACAACCACCGTCCGCAAGGTCACCCGCTGCACGGTGCCGTTCACGACGCCGATATCGATTCGGTCGCCGACTCCGAACTGGTCCTCGGCCAGCATGAACACTCCGCGCAACAGGTCCTCGACCACGGACTGGGCGCCGAAACCGATCGCCAGGCCGAGTACGCCGGCCGACGCAATGGCAGGTATCGCGCTGATCCCGAAGACATTCAGGATCATCAGGCTCGCGCCAACCAGGATCGCCGCTGCCGACACGCTTCGAAGCAGGGAACCGATCGTGTCTGCTCGTTCCTTTGCGCGCTCGACGCTGCGCCCGGTCACCACCGCGTCGCCGTGTTCGGCGGTCACTGTGCCAAGTCGCTTGGTGATCCTCCCGACTGCCTTGCGGCTGATCCGGTTCAGGATCAGCGCTCCGGCGACGATGATCGCGATCTTGAGTGGGGCGCCGAGGAGGAAACTCATCAAGGACGAGAGTCGCTCGTTGCCGGTCACCTCATAGAGAACTTCGCACACCGGGCCCTGGCTGCTGCAGGTCAGATCGACCTCCGTGACAGCCTCGGTCTCCTCCTGCGCTTGAGCGATGACATTCATGGTCGTGGTGAACATCGGTGACCTCCCGGTCGACGACGGTTTGGCGATTCGGCGAACACCGATTCTGGTCGGCCGTACCCTATGGCCGGCCAGCCCACCGGCGGGTCTGAAGCGGCCGGCGAAGCGCTCGTCGTTAGCCAGCTCCGGATGACCCAGCACGACTGCGAGGGACGCGAACTGGCTGTTCTCTGAGGCGCGCAGATCGCGACCGAACCTTCGCCGGTCTCGAAGATCTCGAACGGAACGCCCACAGACCATTCGGCGTATGTCCACGACGGTTCCGCATCGGGCGCAGTGTGTCTCGACGGGTGTTCCGCATGTTCTGCGGCCCCTGAACCACTCGCACAGATGCCCTGCCGCATGGAGTTGTCC
>JBPCTP010000148.1:0-3357 GCA_051011615.1 Microthrixaceae bacterium
CCTGCTCCGGGACTTCTGACAGCCCTGACGCACGGACCAGGTGCGCGAGAGCTGTCAGAACGGGAGCAGGTCTGCCTGGAGCTCGCAGAGTTCGTCGAACATGGCACGGCACGCAGCCTCGTCCGCCGGCGAGAGAGGGTCCTCCAGCAGTGCACGGAAGGCGAGGTCCTTGTCGCCCGTGAGCACGGACTCGACCAGCAGCTCCTGGAGCTTGATCTGCGTTGCGGTCCAGCCGGCGAGTGGTTCACCGAGCGGACCCATCTCATCGGGGTGGATGCCATCGCCGTCGACGGTCGCTCCCACCTCCACGATCGCTCCCTCGGCGACGTCGGGCAGGTAGCCGGCGTTCGGTACGTTCACGGCCATCAGCCGTGCGGGCTCGCCGGTCCACAGTGCACCCAGGAGTGGGATGACCTCCTCGGAGGAGTGTCCGATGCGATGAAGCGGCAGGGGAACCCTCGTGCGGGCAACCCAGGTCGCAAGTCCTTCGCCCCAGGCGCTGAAGTTCTCCATCACGTCGACCCGGGCCGGGAACCAGTCGGCCACCTCGGGGGTGAAGTCCAGGTACTCGCCGATGTGGCTGTCGATCGAGCACGGGACCAGGCCGAACTCGCGCACCATGTGCACGACCAGTGGTGAGTAGACCTCGTCAGCCAGAGCCGCCAGGGGAGCGACTCGCTGGGCTCCCTTGGTGAGCGCGACGGTCCAGTCGGGATAGTCGAACACCTTGCGCTCGAAGAATGCCCGGACCTTCGGTAGCAGGTCCTCTCCGGTGCGGCGATCCGTCATCTCGGTGAAGAACGTGAAGTGGTTGATTCCCGAGGCCTTGGCGTCGATGTCGGCCGAGTCCATGCGCAGGAACTTCGCCAGCCGGTTCACCCCGTTGGGCATCTCGTGGCACATGCTCACGTTCGCTATCGAAGTGTTCCGGTTGATCGCCAGGGCCACCCGACTCAGGGGATTCGACAGGTTGATCAGGAATGCGTCGGGGCTGTACCGCTCGATCTCCGAACAGATGTCGAGGGTGTTGCGCACCGAGCGCAATGTGTGGAACACCGCGCCCGGGCCGCCGTTCTCGCCGTTGATCTGCTGCGCACCATGGCGGTTGGGGACCTCGTAGTCCTGCCGGCGGTACTCGAAGCGCCCGAACTCCGCCGCGCTGATCACGAAGTCGGCTCCATCGAGCGCCGCCGCGGCATCGGTGGTCCGGTCGAGTACGACTGGTGCGTTGTTGGCTGCGTTCAACTTGGCGGCGAACTGGTAGGCACGCAGCAGCCTTTCCTCGTTGACGTCGTGCAGTACCAGCCGCGCGCCGGCGAGGTCGTTCGTGTGGATGATGTCGTTGACCATCGTGGGACCGAACGACATCCCTCCCGCGCCGACGAGAGTGATCTTCGGTGCCCCGCTGGTTGCGCCCTGGATGCCCATTTGTCCACCTCGTGCAAGTTCGGGGTGCTTCACGGCCCCGCCCCGGCGCACAGCATAGGAACCAACTCACGCGTAGGTACTCGCCTGTAACACTTCGGCAATGGCTGTTCCCGACCGTGATCTCATGCATCTGCCGAAAGCGCACCTGCATCTGCACCTCGAGGGCTCTATGCGACCTGCGACGTTGCGCTCGCTCTGTGAGGCCAACGGACTCGACGTACCCCAGATCCGTGGGTTCGGTTCCTTTGCGGCCTTCGCCGACACATATGTCGCAGCATGCGCGGTGCTGCGAACTCCGCAGGACCTGTCCCGACTGATCGACGAGGTGGTCGAGGACGCCGCGGGCGACGGATGCAGTTGGATCGAGCCCGCCTTCTACCCGGCCCACCATGAGGACCGCCTCGGGCCGCAGCGCGACGTTTGGGAGATGGCGTTTCAGTTCGGGCAGCAAGCTGCCGAGCGCCATGGAGTCGGCGTCGGCTGGATCGCAGGGCTTGACCGGACGTGCGATCCCGAGGACGCCGACCGGGTATTGGATGTCGCCTTGGACCTTGTGGGGGAGGGGGCGCCGATCATCGGACTGGGGCTCCACAACGACGAGGCCGGGCATCCCCCTGAACCCTTCGAGCGGCAATTCGCCCGCGGTGCGGAGGCAGGCCTGCTCAGGGTCCCCCACGCCGGTGAGCTGGCCGGTCCGGAGTCGGTTCGCGGCGCACTCGATGTGCTTGGAGCGGATCGAATCCAGCACGGCGTACGTGCCATCGAGGACAAGTCCCTGGTGCGACAGCTGGCGGATCGAGCCGTGGTGCTCGATGTGTGCCCTACTTCCAATCTGATGCTCGGTGTCACCGAGCAATTGGAGGATCATCCACTACCTGCCCTCCTCGATGCTGGTGTCCGGTGCTCGCTCAATGCGGACGACCCGCTGCTGTTCGGGCCGGGAATACTCGAGGAGTACCAGCTGGCACGCGAGTCGCTCGCGCTTGACGACGAGACGCTGGCCGCGATTGCCGGCACATCCTTCAGCGGATCAGCGGCGCCCGCCGAGATCGTCTCCGTCGCACAGGCGGAAATCGACGCCTGGCTCTCGCCTGACTGAGTGCTTCCACGGCCTGGCCGGTCAATGCGCCACGGATGGCAACCCAGCCAAGAAGTCCGATACCTGCGAAGGTGACCGCAGACGGGTTGCATCAGAGCAGGAATACGTCCTGTAGGTCGTCGAAGATCGTCGCGCGCCACCGGGCGAGTGGACTCTGGCCATCGAGCAACTCGCGTGTCGCCGCGAGGGTCACATCGAGCGGCATCAGGTGGCAGTAGGGATCGAACGCAGAGCGCTCACCGATGCCGTCTGTGGCATCGAGGGGAGGTTGCCAGGCCACCATGTCCCTGCTGCGTCCTGAGGCCAGGGATCGAACGGCCACATTGCCCATCCGACTCCCGAGCAGCCGGTCGAACGCACTTGGGCGACCACCGCGCACCACGTGGCCCAGCACGGTCACGCGTGTCTCGATCTCCGTCGGTGGGATGTCGGATCGCCGGGCGAGTTGGCTGTCCACCAGATCCTTCAGCCGGTCGGTCGGGGTGTCGATCCCCTCGGCCTTGATGGCGATGACCTTCTGGGCACCATCTCGTGCCCGCACCGCCATGACCGCGTCGACGACGGCCGCGACAAGTTCATCCTCGCTGCGGTCTGCCTCGGGGAACAGCACCATGTCTGCGCCTGCGGCCACTGCACTCGCCATCGCGAGATACCCACAGTCGCGACCCATCACCTCCACGATGAAGACACGGTTGTGGGCGCTCGCGGTGTCGGCGATCCGATCGCACGCCTCCACGATCGTGTTCATCGCGGTGTCGACCCCGATCGAGAGGCTGGTGAGTGCGATGTCGTTGTCGATGGAGGCCGGTATGCCCACCACGCCCACAGGC
>JBPCTP010000149.1:0-2636 GCA_051011615.1 Microthrixaceae bacterium
ACTCCGAGGTCGACATGAACTCCGCTCCCGGAGCCAGCACCACCGGCGCAAGGTCGAGGTACACGCCATCGAGGGCCTTCGCGAGGCGCTCGGCGGCAGCTGGTTCGTCGCCCGAGGGCTGCATACCGGACAACTCGAGCGATGTTGCGCCCCGCTCGAGCTCCCCAAGTGCAGTGGCGTTTGCAGCCGCCGGATCATCAAGCACCACCGGTGCACGAACGTCCCAGGCTCCACCGGTCCGCTGACCTGGCGCAAAGCCGCGCGTGTACGGGCTTGCCCCGGGGGCGCCGGTTTCGGTGTCGTCGGGGCCTGACACATAGAGCGGCTCCACAACCACGCCGTCTGAGGTTGAGGAGAGCAGTCGATCGAATGGGGCGCCCTTGAGCACGCGGTCGACGGCCTCTCGCCACTGTTCTTCACTCACCGATGGGAAATCACCGGCAAAGGTCGGCTCGGCCTGTGCGGCCACGGTCACCTCCGTCATAGGCCCGGCTGCGGCCGCGGGGGCGTCCGGGCGGGTTCTTTCGAGAGTATCGGAGCCTCTCATCGGCCTCCCAAGCCCCGGGACGCGTAGCTTCGGCACGTGAGCACGATTGAGCAGCCCTATCCCGGCCGCCCGGAGACCGAAGAGGCATTTGCCCGCCATGTGAATCCGGGCAAGGTCGACGCCTACAGAGCCCTCGGTCTCGACGTGGTGATGGGTGAACGGGAGGGCTCGTTCTTCACCGACGCCTTCGATCCCTCCCGCCAGTTCCTGAACTGCCACTGCAACGGAGGTGTGTTCAACCTCGGACACCGCAATCCGGCTGTCAGCAACGCCATTCGAGCTGGTCTCGACCACCTCGATGTCGGCAACCACCACCTCGTGTCGGGCTGGCGTGCAGAGTTGGCCACACGCCTGTCCGCCACCACCGGCGATGAGTTGCCCGGGGTCGTGTTCGGTGTGGCCGGTGGCGAGGCGGTGGACCTGGCGATCAAGGTCACCCGTGCATGCACCGGCCGGGCCGGGGTCATATCCGCCGTCGGCGGCTACCACGGCCATACCGGACTGGCGATGGCAACGGGTGATGCCGAATACCGAGAGCCGTACGGTGCGAATCCGGCCGGGTTCACACAGGTGGGCTTCGGCGATCTCGATGCAATGGCCGCGGCCATCGGCGACGACACGGCGTCGGTGATCCTGGAAACGATTCCGGCAACCCTGGGCATGCCCCTGCCACCACCGGGATACCTCGCCGCAGTCCGCGACCTATGCCACCAGAGAGGGGCTCTGCTCATTCTCGACGAGGTGCAGACCGGACTGGGTCGCACCGGCAAGATCTGGGGCTACCAACACGAGGACTGCATGCCGGATGTGATCGTGACGGGCAAGGGCCTGTCGGGCGGGATCTATCCGATGAGTGCAACCCTCATGACCGCCGAGGTGCATTCGGTGTTCGCCGAGCATCCGTTTTCGCACATCTCCACCGCCGGCGGCGCAGAACTCGGCTGCCTCGCGTCTCTGTCGGTACTCGACCAGATCGAAGCTCCGGACTTCCTGGAGAGGGTGGAGGCGGTGGGCAATCGGATCGAGGCCGGCGTCGCCGACCTGCCAGCACAGTTGCGCCGGCGCGGGATGTTCATGGGACTGGCCTTCGAGGACCCACTGGGCGGCCTTGGGGCAACCCAGAAGTTGATTCCCGCCGGCGTGTTCGCGATCTTTGCCAACAACGACCAGTCGGTGCTCCAGTTGCTGCCGCCCCTGACCATCAGTGACGACGAGGTGGAGTGGCTGTTGGAAACGCTGCACGAGGTGCTGGCCTGATGCTGGCAACCGGTGCTGAGCTTGCATCACTCGAAGAACGGGTGCGAAGGGCGCTAGACGGATCCAACGAGGACCTGCCCGTACTCGGCCATGGGGAGATCACCCTCGTGCTGGGCTGTCCCGCCGAAGACCCCAGGATCGTTGCCAAGAGGCTGCCTCCGTTCGTTGAGTTCGACAGGGCGGAGTCATACGGCGCCCTCGTGCACGAGTACGTGGCAGCACTCGCCCAGCGCGGGATCGACTGCGTGCAGAGCGAGTTCCGCGTCACGCGCACCGACGGAGGTTGGGCCGCGTACGTGCTGCAACCGCGGTTGGCACCCGACCAGATCGGTCCCGCTGTGCTGCGGCGTCGCCAACGCGACGACACCACGGGTGGTGCCGTGCGAGAACTGCTGGATCAAATCGTCGCCGCGATCGTCGCAGCGACCGACCAGCGTGTGGGTGTCGACGGGCAGTTGTCCAACTGGGCAGACACCGACGAGGGGCTTCGATACTTCGACGTCACCACCCCCCTGCTTACCGCTGCGGACGGGCACTCGCGCCTCGACCTCGAGGCGCTCACATCACCGTTGCCCGTCCCGCTGAGGCCCGCGGTCCGCCGTTTCGCAGCGCCTTCGATCATCGCCAACTACCACTCACCGCGAAGTGTGCTCGTGGATCTTGCTGCCAACCTCCACAAGGAACGCCTCGCACAGTGGGTCGGTGCCGTGCTGGTTGCGTCCAACGCCCATCTCGAACAGCCGATCACGTTCGCCGAGGCGAACGACCACTACCGACGCGACGCCCGCACCTGGGAGATGATGTTGCGCCTCCGCATGGCAGACCGGTGGGT
>JBPCTP010000150.1:0-2572 GCA_051011615.1 Microthrixaceae bacterium
CGTACCCCTCGAAGGAGCCCGGCGCGATGTGGTGGTTTACGAGGTACACGTGTGCTCCACGGCTCTGGGCGATGTCCAAAAGGGTGCGCATTGCGGCTTCGTAGAGCTGCTGGCGCGCAGCATTGTCGGGGTCGGGGAACAGCACTGACTGGATGATGACCATGTCGGGGTCATAGGCGGAGATCTGTGCCTGCATCCGCTGGATCCAGCCCGTGGAATTCGTGGGCCAGGTGTCTATCGGCGTCTCACCTGGGTAGCCCTCGAATCTGACCTGCACCCCCCGATCGGCCAGGGCGGCCGTGAGCGGTCCGGTGACCTTCGGAGTGGTGCCGAACAGACCGTGGACGATCGAGTCGCCCATTATCAGCACGCGCTTCACCGGAGTGCCCCTTCCGGTAGATGGGGCAGCGGGCAGGCAAGCAGCGGCGAACATTGCCGTCACCGCCACGAGCGCCACCGCAACAATGCGCGAACGCGTCTTCCGCCGTGTCATCACCCCAGCCATCGCACAACGATACAGCGGCGAACAGACATGCCGAAAGGCGCTGTCGCGTCTCGGGAACGATCGCCCATGTTGGCGCGTGGTCACTGCTCAGACTGGGACTAGTGATTCAGTCCCGGCGCCGTTTCGCGGCTGGACCGCCGAGCAATGAGCTCTGGATTCGCTACACCCGCAGGAATCGGCTCACGGCGATGCCTGAACCGATGGCTCCCGTGAGAGCACCGATCACCACCACGATCACGATCGAGGCCACCAGGTCAGATGGATCCCAACGGATCTGGCTGAGCAGCTCAAAGGACACCTGGTCCACGAAGTTCCGCTTCCACAGCGAATCGAACGCGATTGCACCGCCCGCAGCCAGGATCGCGCCGAGGAGGCCGTGCACCAGGCCCTCCGCGATGAACGGCATCCTGATGAACCAGTTGCGCGCACCGACAAGGCGCTGCACCTCTATCTCGCGCCTTCGTGCGAATACGGCGGTTCGAATCGTGTTGAAGATCAACAACACCGACGCAGTGATCAGGATGACTCCGACGAATCGGACCCATGTGTTCAGCGTGGTGACCGACCGCTGGATGTTCCGGGCGTATTCCGCCGCATACTGGACGGTCCTCACCCCCTCCAAGGTCTCCAGGGAGTCGCCAAGGGACGACACCACCTCTGCGTCGGTGGAACTCGGCTTGATCTGGAAGCTGGTCGGCAGGTCTTCGGGCTGCACCGTGCTGACCAGTTCGGGCTGGTCGCGGAACAGTGTCTGGAACACCTCGAAGGTGCGTTCGCGATCCAGGTAGTCGACGTCGTCGGTCTGGCCGCTGTTGTCGATGGCGCTTGAGACCGCATCCACCTGCTCATCGGTGGCCGTCGGGTTCATGTAGACGAACAGCCGCTGCTCGGACCGCAGACCGAGGAAGCTGTTGTTGATGCCCTCGCCGATCAGGTAGCTGGCGGCCACCATCGTGAGCGATACCGCCACGGTGATGATCGCAGCGAATGTGAGCGTGAAGTTGCGCGCCAGGTTGGAGCCTGTCTCGCGTGCGACGTAGTCGAGTCTTACTGCCATGCCGGCCTCACTCGTAGACGCCGCGAACCTGGTCGCGGACGATTCGGCCGTTGTCCAACTCGATCACCCGACGGCGCATCGTGTCCACGATGCCACGGTCGTGTGTTGCCATCACCACAGTCGTACCCGTGCGGTTGATGCGGTCCAGGAGTTTCATGATTCCCACCGAGGTCGCCGGATCCAGGTTGCCGGTGGGCTCGTCGGCCAACAGGATCAGCGGGCGGTTCACGAACGCACGGGCGATGGACACGCGCTGTTGTTCACCGCCGGAGAGCTCATCGGGCATGTTCTTCGACTTCGAGGTGAGACCCACCAGGTCCAGGATCTGCGGCACGGCCTGCTTGATCTCACCACGGGGACGTCCGATTGCCTCCAGGGCGAACGCGACGTTCTCGTGCACGTTCTTGGTGGGCAGCAGCTTGAAGTCCTGGAAGATCGAGCCCACGTTGCGGCGGAGGTCGGGCACCTTGTGGTTGGAGAGCCGTCCGATGTCCTTGCCTGCAACGTGGATGTCGCCCTTCTCGGGACGCTCCTCACGGTTGAGCAGGCGCAGGAACGTCGACTTGCCGGACCCCGATGGGCCGACGAGGAAGACGAACTCACCTTTGGCTATGTCGACCGAGGCATCGCGAAGGGCGACGTGTTCGCCCTTGTAGACCTTGGTCACCTTGTCGAGCTTGATCACTTGTTGTCGCTCACCTGGGGGTAGATGTTCTCGGTGCCGCCGGCGTCGCCGGAACGGGCAGGGGGGCCATGTTACGAAACTGTGACGACCTTGGCGGCATCACCGCCTGATCGCCGCAACAGTCTCTCAGTTGGCGGCCGCTCTGGAGCGCATCCACTGCAAATACGACTCCATCAGCTCATCCAGCTCCCCATCGAGAACCGCATCCGGGGAGTTGAGTTCCATGCCCGATCGCAGGTCCTTCACCTGCTGGTAGGGCTGGAGCACGTAGTTGCGGTCCTGGCTACCGAAGTCCACCGCTGAATCCTCACCGGTGATCTGGGCC
>JBPCTP010000151.1:0-4361 GCA_051011615.1 Microthrixaceae bacterium
ACAAGGTTCCGAATGACCCATCCTGACCAGCGGCTCCCGGTGCCGGTGGAGAACGAACTGCTGCGGATCCTCCAGGAAGCACTCAACAACGTGGATCGCCATGCGAAAGCCAGCCATGTGGAGGTCGACTGGAACGTCGAAGGTGGCAACTACGAACTCGTCGTCACCGACGACGGCACGGGATTCGACCCGGGTCGCGCAATCCGCGAACGCTCCTATGGTGTGGTGGGCATGCGCGAACGCGCCGCTGTGATCGGCGCGACGTTCGACCTGTCGTCACAGCCCGGTGCCGGCACCTGCTTGCGCGTCAGCGCCGGGCAGCTGGCGAGCGCCGGTAGTGGCGGCCAAGAAGTCCATCCAGAGAGCACATCCGGAGAGCAACTATGAGAGTCCTTCTCGCAGACGACCACCAGATACTTCGCGACGGCGTGCGACGCGGCCTCGAATCCGCAGGCGCGACCGTCGTCGGCGAGGCCGACAACGGCGAGGAGGCGGTCACGCTCGCGAGGGAGACCACACCGGACATCGTGCTCATGGACCTGTCCATGCCGGTTCTCGACGGGGTGGCCGCCACCGAACGCATCATCCAGGAGCTTCCGGAGACCAAGGTGGTGGTGCTCACGATGCACGACGACCCTGACCGCACACGCTCTGCCCTCCAGGCCGGTGCCATCGCCTATCTGACCAAGGGGACGTCCTTCGAGGAGGTCTTCGACACCCTGGAGCGGGTGCAAGCGGGCGAAGAGGTTCTGAGCCCCAGATTGGCCGCCATGATGCTCGAGACCGCAGGGCCCGCTGCCGAGCAGAACCTCTTGTCGGACCGACAACAGGAGATTCTCCAGATGATCGCGGATGGGCTGTCCACCAAGCAGGCCGCTCGCGAGTTGGGAATCACCCAGAAGACAGTTCACAACCATCTCAATGCGACCTATCGCCGTCTGGACACCCAGAGCCTCACCCACGCCGTGCTGTCGGCGGTGAGGTTGGGAATCATCGACCTCCACAGCGATTCAGAAGAAGAGGAAACGACCTGACCCGAGCCGGGCATAGGTGAAAGCACCCGGAGATTTGCTCATGGCACCCTTGCGCGTTGCACTGGAGACTTGATAGTGATGAAGGGAGACCGACCGTTGGGGGGTGAAGTTTCGCCGACGCGTCGCGCCTTCTCTGCGGTCGCGATCTCAGCGGTAGTGGCCGTTGCCGTTTCGGCGCCGATGGCGCTCAGGGTGCTCGACGACCAGGGTGACGACGAGTCAACGACGTCGACCACCATCGAAGTCGACGTCAGCATCGCCGGCCAGACCACGGTTCAGCCAGCGCCCCCTGAATCAGTTCCGACACCGGAGCCGGCCAGTCCGGTCGACACCTCGCAACCGAGTGTGCCCCCCTCGGTTCTGGGCATCACCGAGGAACGCGACCAGGCCGACACCAACGGCGGCTGACACAAGCGGCGGCATCTTGCCACCCCTTGGTCCCCCTCGCGTGGGCTGACCTACCCTTTGCTGGCCGACCGCCCGCACGGGCCGGCAAGTTCGACAACTGGCGCACCAGCGGCCGCCAAACAAAGGGACCAGCAATGGTGGAGATCCGGGGAACTACAGCAGAGGGCTTCGAGGAGATCCGCGACGTCTTCGAACGCAACTTCACCGACCACGGCGACGTGGGCGCCGCCTTCTCCCTCTACGTGGACGGCCAGCAGGTGGTCGACCTGACCGGAGGCGTGTCGAGTTCCGACGGTGACGCCTACGACGGCAACACATTGCAGCTCGTGTTCTCCACCACCAAGGGCGCGACGGCCATGTGCGCGCACCTTCTGGCGGAGCGTGGGGAGCTGGATCTGGATGCCCCGGTGGCCGAGTACTGGCCAGAGTTCGCCGTCGACGGCAAGGACGAGATACCGGTGAGCTGGCTTCTGAGTCATCGCAGCGGCCTGATCGACACCGACGCGCGCATGAGCTTCGAAGATGCGCTTGTTTGGGACAAGGTGTGTGCGGCCCTCGCGGAGTCCACTCCCGCCTGGGAGCCGGGGACGCAGCACGGTTACCACGCTGTGACCTACGGCTGGCTCGTCGGAGAGGTGGTTCGACGAGTCAGTGGCAAGAGCCTCGGCCAGTTCTTCCGCAGCGAGTTCGCAGAGCCCCTCGGCTTGGATTTCTGGATAGGGCTTCCCGAAGAGCAGCAATCCCGCGTGGCACCCCTGATTCCGATGGGAGGTGGCGACCACCCCCCGATGATGCTCGCCGAGGAAGGCGATGGCTCCGATGACGCCCCCAGCGGGCTGCTCGAGATGCTGGATTCACTGCTTGGTCCCGACAACCTGATCGGCCGCGCACTGTCGGCACCCGGCGGCGCACTGGCGGCCGAGAACGTTTGGAACGAGCCCGCATTGCGGGCCGCCGAGATCCCCTCGGCCAACGGCGTGACCAACGCATCATCGCTCGCCCGGCTCTATGCCTCGATCGTGGGCGAGGTCGATGGCAAGCGACTGTTGTCCGCACAGACGATCGAGAATGCGATCAAGCCGCAGGTGGAGGGCCCCGACAGCGTCCTGATGTTCGCCATTCCCTTCGGGCTCGGATTCATGTCGCACTCCGACTTCTCACCGTTCATGGGCAGGCGCTCCTTCGGCCACTATGGAGCGGGAGGGTCTGTCGGGTTCGCCGATCCCGACCGCAACGTGGCGGGCGGGTACGTCATGAACAAGATGCACTTCGGGCTCGCCGGTGATCCGCGGACCGCGGATCTGCTCACCTGCGTGGACCGCCTGGTCAGCTGATCGGGTGCAGATGGCAGATCCAGCACAAGAGGCATCCAGGCGGCGAACCTTCGGGATCATCTCCCATCCCGATGCCGGCAAGACCACCCTCACAGAGAAGTTGCTGCTCTACGGCGGCGCGCTCGGTCGAGAGGCCGGCTCGGTCAAGGCCAAATCCGACCGCCGCTCCGCGACCTCGGACTGGATGGACCTCGAGCAACAGCGCGGCATCTCCATCACATCCACGGTGCTGCAGTTTCCCTACCAGGACCGGGTGGTCAACCTGCTCGACACACCCGGTCACCGCGACTTCTCCGAGGACACCTACCGGGTGCTGACGGCGTGCGACGCTGCGGTGATGGTGCTCGATGCCGCCAAGGGCATCGAGGCCCAGACCCTCAAGCTCTTCGAGGTGTGCCGAGACCGCGGGCTGCCGATCATCACCTTCGTCAACAAGTGGGACCGCCCCGGCCTTTCACCACTGGAGCTGATCGACGACATCGAATCGCACCTCTCGCTCATCTGCACGCCTGTCACGTGGCCTGTCGGAATCGCCGGGGACTTCCGCGGGGTCGTGGACCGGCGCAGCGGCGACTTCGTGCGATTCACCCGCACCGCCCGTGGTGCGACCGAGGCGCCCGAGGAGATCGTCGAACCGGGACGCGCCGAGTCCGAGGAAGGCGAGTCCTGGACAGCCTGTGTGGAGGAGCTCGAGCTGCTCGAGGGAGCCGAGCACGACGAGGAGATGTTCCTCGAGGGTGAGTCGACGCCGATGTTCTTCGGCTCCGCCATCACCAACTTCGGCGTCCGACTGCTCCTCGACGCCGTCATAGACGACGTTCCGGCTCCCATGGCACGGCCCAGTGCCGAAGGAGAGCGCCGACCGCTGGACGCGCCGTTCGCAGGTTTCGCGTTCAAGGTGCAGGCCAACATGGACAAGGCCCACCGCGACCGCATCGCCTATGTGCGAGTGAACTCGGGACGTTTCGAGCGTGGCATGGTCGTCACCCACGAGCGCACTGGCAAGCCATTCGCCACCAAGTACGCACACTCGGTGTTCGGCGCGGAGCGTGACACCCTCGAAGAGGCATTCCCGGGCGACGTGGTTGGGCTCGTCAACGCCACCGACGTCCGCGTCGGCGACTCCCTCTTCGTGGAGGACCCGATCGAGTACCCGAGGATCCCCGCCTTCGCTCCCGAACACTTCGCATCCGTGCGTGTGAAGGACGTGTCCAAGTCCAAGCAGTTCCGCTCCGGCATCCAGCAACTGGACGAGGAGGGCGTGGTGCAGGTGCTGCGCGACCCGGACTTCGGCGACCAGGCACCCGTGCTGGCCGCAGTCGGCGCACTCCAGTTCGAAGTCGCGACTCACCGACTCGAGAACGAATTCAACGCTCCGGTGGAACTGACGATGACCGGCTACCGGGTGGCTCGCCGCACCGACGAAGAGTCACGAGCGGCCCTACGTGCGATGCAGGGAGTGGACGTTCTGGAACGCTCCGATGGTGCACTGCTGGCGGTCTTCGAATCGGTCTACTGGCTCGAGCGGCTCGAAGCCGAGCAGCCCGAGTTGACCCTCGACCGTCTGGTCGCCGAGGGAGAGCTG
>JBPCTP010000152.1:0-7391 GCA_051011615.1 Microthrixaceae bacterium
TGCTCACGGGTCCAGTGGGGATGGTCACCGGACATGTTCTGAGGGTACGAGTTGGGTCCCCGGTGCGTTCCGCGGGCCCGTTGGGGATGAACGCCTGCTCAAGGTCGGTCTCGGTACCGCACGGCCCAACCGCGGTGTCCCCGAGGGCTCACTCCGTGCCGAGGACCAAGGTGCCATTGGCGCAGAACCAACCACCCGTGCCGGAAACGGCGGCCAGCCTCGCGTCGCGAACCTGACGCCCGGGTGAACCGGCTGCTTCGTAATCGCCCCGGAGCTGTTTGGCTGCCTCCACGATCAGGAACAATCCCCGCATTCCGGGGTGGCAGGCCGACAGCCCACCGCCGTCGGGGTTCACGGGCAGCTCGCCCCCGAGGCGGGTCGCCCCGGAGGCGAAGAACGGACCCCCCTCGCCCCTGGCGACGAAGCCGAGGTCCTCGATCGTGAGCATCGCCATGTATGTGAACGCGTCGTACACGCATGCGAGGTCGATGTCCTCCGGTGAGACCCCGGCACTCTCGAAGGCGCGAGGCCCGGCCACCGACGCCGGGCCCTGCGTGAAGTCGTCCCACTCGGACATGGTCGTATGGCTCGCGTGCTGGCCATGGCCCAGCACCCAAACGGGGCAGGTGACCGAGTCCGGGATTCGATCCTCGGCCGCCATGACCACTGCGCAACCTCCGTCGGAGCGGATGCAGCAATGGAGCTTGGTGAAGGGATCCGCGATCATCCGGCCCTCCAGCACCTCGTCGACGGTGATCGGGTCCCGGTAGTAGGCGTCAGGATTGAACCCCGCGTTGTAGCGGGTCGAAACCGCCACCTCGGCGAGCTGCTCGAGGGTGGTGCCGTACTCATACATGTGGCGACGTGCCGCCATCGCGTACTTGCCGATGATCGTGTGCCCGTAGGGCACCTCGTAGCCGACCGGGCCCCGTGCACCGAAGTTGAGATTCGCCAGCCGGCGCCCGTTCTTCAGGTCCGCGCGGGTGGTTGATCCATAGGAGAGCACCACCACGTCGGCGTGTCCCATGGCGATGGAGTCGGCCGCGTGCGCGGCCATGACTTCCCATGTGCCTCCGCCGACCCCGGTGCTGTCCACCCAGTTGGGCTTCAGGCCTATGTACTCGGCGACCTCGATCGGATTCAGAGCACCTGTGAGGTTGGAGGCGAAGCCGTCTACGTCTGCGCGCCTCAGGCCTGCGTCGGCCACGGCAGCGCGTGTGGCCTGCGCGTGCAGGGCGAAGTTGGACTTCTCGTCCACCCTGCCCACATCGGACAGGGCTGCTCCTATGACTGCGACGCGCCGGGGCATGGCTCGCACATTAGACGAACGGTGGCTGTACCTGACACGGGCGTCAGTTGCCGCCGGCTGAAGAACTCTGCAGGAGCGATGAGTAGCATCGGCGAGATGGAGCACCCATCGGCTGAGTCGAGTGCTCGGTCCCGTATGGGCGACCCGACCCTCCTGCGAGGCGCGCCGGATCGTGCCGGCGGTGTCGACACAGCCGCCCTGGCGCGTGAGAATCCGCCACCTCCACCGCGTGTCCAGCCCCCGGCAGGCGTACCGGCACAGTCTGTGCCCGAGGCCGTGCCTCCGGTCTGGTCGGTGACTGCGGCCCAGCTGCATGGCGCCACCACTTCGGGCACTGTCGATCCGACCGATGAGCCACCGCGAGTGCGCCCGGCGGCGCGGCGCTGGTCCGTCGTTGCGACCACCCTCGCTGTCGCACTCCTTGCGTTCTACGGGCTCCAGTTCGCGACCGCAGCGCTGTCCTGGTACGACGCAGAGATCCGTACGCCCGGCCAGGCGGACGCCATGGTCACCTACGCGGCGTGTGCTGCGCTCGTCGTGCCGGCGTTGTTGCTCAGGGGTCGCTGGAAGGCCCTCCCGCTCGCCGCGGCGGCCATCCTCGGCGCTATCGCACCCGTGATGCTTTCGAGGGATCTGCTCGGACTGCTCGGGATTCCCGATGTATGGGTCGGCCAGGCGTTCACACTGCATGTCCTGTTCCCACTCTGCCTTGGAGTGCCCGCCACCATTGCCGCGCTGGCTTCGCCGGCTCGAGGAGAACACCGATGAACGACCAGACCGACCGACAGGACCCGCCCAACGGCCCCGCGGACGACACCGAGGTCGTCGTCACCGCGCCGGCGGGGGCGATGCGCGGCCGTTGGGGAGGCGGCGTTGCGCGATTCGCAGGTGTTCCCTACGCCATGGCGCCCGTGGGTCAGCGGCGCTTCCGTTCACCGCAAGCAATGCCGCCGCTCGGCCAGGAGCACGATGCCCGTCACTTCGGCACCGTTTGTCCGCAGAACCCGTCGTTGATGGATGCCCTCTTCGGCGGCGAGGCCGAGACCTGGGATGAGGACTGCCTTCACCTGAACGTGTGGTCCCCGACTCCTGAGCCAGGCGCCGATCTGCCCGTGATGGTGTGGATCCACGGCGGCGGCTTCGAAATGGGCTCCGGTTCGTCCCCGCTCTACCACGGCGAGTCGTTCGCCCGTGAGGATGTTGTGTTCGTGAGTATCAACTACCGACTCGGAAGCATCGGGTTCCTCGAGCTGGGTGGACTTGATCCGGAGCTGGCTGGATCCGGCAATGCCGGGTTGCTCGACCAGGTGGAGGCCTTGCGTTGGGTGCGCACGAACATCGCCGCGTTCGGAGGTGATCCCGACAACGTGACGGTGTTCGGGGAATCAGCTGGAGCGATGAGCGTCTCGTTGTTGCTGACGATGCCGTCGGCAAAGGGCCTCTTCGCCAAGGCCATCGCACAGTCCGGCGCAGCGGGATCGGCGCGAACCATCGAGCATGCCCGGGCGGACGCCACCGAGTTCCTCGCCCGACTCGACGTCTCAACCGTCGAGCAGCTTCAGGCACTGCCCGTGGAGAAGCTGCTGGGTGCCCACAGTGCCCTTTCGGCGTCGCGGATGGCGGATCCGGATGAAGTCATCGCCCGGTCCGGAAATCCGCTGGCCTTCCTGCCGTTCCGGCCCGTGGCCGATGGTGCTGACGTGCCGACGGATCCGCTCGGCTCGCTGGCCGAGGGCAGCGCCGCGGGGATTCCCGTCGTACTCGGAACGAACCTCGATGAGTGGAAGCTCTTCGCCATGATGGGTCCGGTCGCAGATTCGCGCGACGCAGTGTTGAAGCGCCTCGGCCTGTTGACCACTGACGCCGAGGGTGCGTTGGTGATCTACGAGAAGGCACACCCGGGAGCCTCGCCGGCCGATCTGGAGAGCGCGATCCTCACCGATCGTGTGTTCCGGATTCCCGCATGTGAGATGGCCGACGCGCAACAGGCGCACGCACCGGTGTGGCAGTACCGATTCGACTGGGCCTCCCCGGCACTGGGTGGTCTGCTCGGTGCCGCCCATGCGATCGAGATCCCGTTCGTGTTCGACATGGTGGAGGACCATCGGCTGCACGTACTGGTCGGAGCGGAAGCTCCGGTTGAACTCGCGCGATCCATGCACGGCGCATGGATCGATTTCGCGCGCAACGGTCGTCCATCGGTGCCGCAGCTCGACTGGAGCGACCGCGGAGAGTTGCGAACCGTGCTGATCCTCGGCGACGACGTGACGACCGAGGACGACCCGCAGGGCGACACACGGCGGTTCTGGTCTCAGGCCGGCTGATCAGCCAGAGCCTCGATCACACGAACTCCCAGTACTGCACCTCGACCATCAGCGGTAGTCGGAACCGCATGTAGAACGAGTGCAACAGGATCGGTCCGTGGTCCTCGACCTGGGGCTCGATCACGTCGACGCGCTCGTCGAGGGCGGCCCTGTCCCGCACACGCCCGAAACAGGCGTCGAAATCCTCCCGGGACCTCACCGATATGCCGAAGTGGTCGAGGCGAACGGCGGTCATCGGTTCGTCCTCGGCATGCAGGAACACGAAGTTGTCCCAGTGTCCGACGGTCATCACGACGATCCTGCCCTCCTCACCCTGCTCGGCGAGTTCGGTCCAGCCGAAGCACTCGCGGTAGAAATCGACGATCTCGGCGCGGCTGTCGCCGGAGATGAGCTCTGCCGGTACCGACATGGCCACGTGGTTGAGCCTCGGAATACCTGCCTGAAACATGTCCTTCGAGTCATTCATGGGTCGCTCCCGGCCTGATCATGACCTTGCCCGCATGGGTGCCATCGGCGAGCGCCGCGGCGGCATCCGCGATGCCGGCCAGGCCGTACTCCGCCTCGTCGACCAGCGTCGCCGCAGGGAAGTCGCCCTCGCCGAGAAGCGCGATGGCGCGTTCGAAACCGTCGGCGTCATAGACGAAGCAGCCGCGCACGCTCAGTTCCATGACGATCATCCGGTTCGGGTCGAACGACGGGCGTTCGAGGCCCGTACCGACCATCACGATGGTGCCACCGCGGCGTAGCTGTTGGAATCCGACCTCGACCGCGGAGGCCTTGCCGGAGGTGTCGATCACCGCGTCGTAAGCCGGCTCCGCGAGGGTGTCCACCTGCGACATGTCGAACGTGGCGAGCGTATCCGGCGCAACGACCGTGGCGCCGATGGCAACGGCCAGCGCTGCCCGACGCTCAGCCGGCTCGCTGACAGTGACGCGATGGCCCGCGTGCAGCAGTGCCGCAGCAGCCAGCGCCCCGATGGGGCCGGCCCCGAGCACCAGCACTTCGGAGTCCGCGTCGAGTTCGGCGCGACTGATCGCGTGCAGGGCGACCGCGAGCGGTTCGGCCATCGCAGCCGTGCGCATGTCCATGCCGTCGGGCACCCGCATCAGGCCGGATGCGTTGGTGAGCACGTGTGTGGCGAACGCACCGTCGAACTCGCCGGTCATCGGATCCTGGTTCTCGCACTGCGAGGGCTGTCCGGCGACACACGCGGTGCACGTGCCACAGCGGGGCTCGGCTGCGGCCAGAACCCTGTCACCGATGGAGAAGGCATGCACCCCTGGGCCGACCTCGCTCACGAGGCCGGTCCATTCGTGGCCGAGCACATCTCCCGGAGTGCCCCACCCCTCCACGATCAGGTGGAGGTCCGACCCGCACACCCCGCAGTAGTCGACTTCCACGACGACCTCGCCCTCGCCTGGCGGGGCCAGGGTGCGCTGCTCCACCTCGATGACCCCGCGGGAGCGGTAGACCCCGGCGGTGACCGGTCTCCCTGAGATGTTCGTCATGGCTCCTCCGAGGGTCCGGCTTCGCCGGGGGGTCTGGCTCTGGCTGGAAGTCTGGATTGGTCCGAGGATGGATTGCCCGATGGCAACAACACGGAGCTGTCGATGGAGCGGGCCTGCGCGGGGGTGCCGCGGAAGGTGATCTCACCCTTCGCGATCACCACGACCTCATCTGCGAGGTCGAGGGCATGGTCGAGGTGCTGTTCCACCACCAGCAGTGCACATCCCGCCTCGCGGATGCGCTCCAGGGTGCGGTACACCTCTGAGGTCACCAGGGGAGCCAGACCCAGTGAGAGCTCGTCCGCGATCAGCACCCGTGGGTTGGCGACCATCACACGAGCAAGCGTGAGCATTCGTTGTTCGCCACCGGAGAGGGTGCCCGCCATCTGGTGGCGTCGCTCGGCCAGGCGGGGAAACATCGAGAACGCATCGGCCACGGCAGCTTCGGGGTCGTCGATGAGGGGAGTGTTGCGGAACCCGACTCGGAGGTTGTCGGTGACCGACAACGTCGAGAACACGCCACGACCCTCGGGGGCCATCGTGATTCCCGCGCGTGCGAAGTCGTGCACGGCAGCACCGGTGAAGTCCTTGCCGTCGACTCGCACAGAACCGGCGGTCGGAGTGACGAGACCCGTGGTGACCCTGGCCACGGTCGACTTCCCGGCCCCGTTGGCACCGACGAGTGCGACCGCAGTGCCACGTTGGATCTCGATCGATACGCCGAAGAGCGCCCTGAAGGATCTGTAGCCGGCGTCGACGCCGTCCAGGCGGAGCGCCGGGGGGTCGGCGGTGGCGTCGCTCACGTCGTGGCCCCGAGGTATGCCGAACGGACCTTCTCATCGGCGAAGACGGTGCCCGTGGGTCCGGATGCGATCAGTTGCCCGTAGTCGAGCACCCAGACCGTCTCGGCCAGTTCGGCCACCAGGTCCACGTCGTGTTCGATCAGTACGACGGCGGTGCCGGAGTCGTCGCAGACGGCACGCAGTACCTCGGCCATCTCGGCTGTCTCGGAGCGGTCCAGACCGGAGGAGGGTTCGTCGAGGAACAGGAGCCTGGGTTGGGTCATGAGTGCCCTGGCCAGTTCCACGAGCCGAGCGCGACCCAGTGGCAGCGACTCGGCGGCGGAGTCGGCCTCGTCCTCGATGCCGAGCAGGTCCATCACGTCATGGGCCCGCTCCATCTCCGGAGCCGACGGCCGCGAGGAAGTGAACAGGTCCGCCAGAACCGCCCCACTTCGGTACCGCGCACGGTCCGCAACCACGAGGTGGTCGAGCACCGTCATCCCTCCGAAGAGCTCGACTCGTTGGAAGGTGCGGCCGATACCCATCCGTGCGCGCTGGGAGGCCGACTGGGTCGTCAGCGGAATGCCGTCGAGCGTGACCGTGCCGGCATCGGGGGCCAGCACGCCCGTGAGGCAGTTGAACAGCGTTGACTTCCCGGCGCCGTTGGGTCCGATGACGGCGCTGAACTCACCGGCGTGGACACGCAGGTCCACGTTGTTGAGCGCCACGATGCCGGCGAAACGCTTCTGGATTCCGGACACCTCGAGCAGAGCTCGATCGGGCACGTTCATGTCGGCGCACCCTCCTTGGTCCGCGATTCCTCCGAGTCGACATCTGAGTCGCCCCCGGAGCCGACCCGCCGCACGATTGCGTTGACGGCCTTGGCGGTCTGGGCCTCGATACTGCCCTCGGGATGCCGCGCGTAGGTGATGGCACCGAAGCCGAACAGGATGAACGCCACGGGCACAGCCCAGGTGGGTGAGATCCACCCCAGCACGCTTGCCAACGGTTCGGACATGTCCGGATAGGTCTCGAGCAGGTTTCCCGGCCATGCGAAGAGCCGCTCCAGCAAGGCAGGAACGAGGAAGAAGAACAGCCCCGCCATCACCGCCGCCTGCACGCTGCGGGATCCGGCTGACACCACCAGGGCGACCCAGACGAGGCCGAATATGTAGCCGAAGCTGGCCTGGTAGTTGGCTTGCTCCAGGTAGGCGGCCATCAGACCACCGCCGAAGCCCGCGATGCCGGCCGCCAATGAGAACGCGACGATCCTCGACCGCGTCGCCGATATCCCGATCGAGGCGGCTGCGGTCGGGCTCATGTGAAGGGCCTGGAGGTAACGGCCCGTGGTGCCTTCCCGGAGGCGGATCACCCCGACACCCACGATCGCCAGGCAGACCACTGCGAACAGCAGGAACCAGCGGTCATCCGCGAAGTCCACGGGCCCGATCAAGGGTCTCGGCACCTTCAG
>JBPCTP010000153.1:0-6911 GCA_051011615.1 Microthrixaceae bacterium
CAATCGTGGTGCCCGTAGCCTGGATGCTTCGCAACCGGTCGATCGACGGCACCTTCACCGGAGAGCGGATGCCCTCTGCGCGCGGTCCGGTGGACAATGCGTTCGACATCCTGGGGGCGATGGGGCGCTGGTTGCTCCCCGGGGTGGCGGATGGCGCCAAGTACCTGTGGGCTGCGGTGGGGGTTGTCGTACTCCTGATCGCAGCATGGCTCGGGTGGCGCGTGCTCACCTCGGGCGCGAAGGGCAGCCAGTTCGACACACCCCTGCGGCGCTTCTTCACCTGGCTCGGGCGCCCGAGCGGCCTCCTCGCGGTTCAGGCATTCGGCTACCTCGCATACATGCTCTACGTGCGTTCAACCACCGCCCTCAACCAACTCGAACTGCGGTTGCTGAATCCCGCCTATTTCTCCCTGATCGTCCTTGCATTGTTGTTGATCTCCCAACTGGGGCGCATCGATGGGCCGGCCGGCGCCCGCTGGCATTCCCGAGGGCTGGTCGTCGCATACATCTGGGCGGCTGCGAACGTCGCCGTGGGGCTCTATGCAGCAGTCAATTTCGCCGCGGGTGATCCGTTCTTCAACGGCAACTACGAGTCCGACACTTTCGTCGAGGTGCGCGCCAACCCCGCGCTCGATTCGTTGCCCGAAGGCTGCGAGGTCTATTCCAACCTGCCGAATGCCCTCTACCCGGCGCTTGGAAGCCAGTGGAGCCCGAGGGAGACCGGTCTGGAATCCAACGAACGGGTGGACGACCTGGCCGAGCTCGTGGAGTCGCTCGACGAGCAAGCGGCGTGCCTCGTCTGGGTCGACGAACCCCCCGAATACGGCCACCTCTGGTCACGCGACGAACTTGCCGACACCCTCGAGCTGGTGTCGATTGCAGAGAACGACAGCGTCACGGTCTACGCGCTCGAGCTGAGAACCGGCTGAGCCAACGCGAGCCCATCCGCCACGCAGCGTGCGCCAGGGCTCACAATGGGGACGTGGGGCCACGTTTCAGTGTTCTGTTGCCGGTGAGGGACCGGGCAACCGACGTTGGCCGGGCGACAGTTTCAGTGCTCGCACAGACCTACTCGGATTTCGAAGTGGTGGTGGCCGACCTCGGGTCGGTGGACCGCACCGTCGACGCAGTGCGCACCGTGGCCGACAACCGTGTGCGGATCGTTGATGCGGCCGATCCGTATCACGGTTTCGACGATGCCCTCGAAGCCTGTCGAGGCGATTGGGTGAGCGTGATCGACGCCGGCACGGCGGTACGGCCCCAGTGGCTGGCCCGCAGCGCCAGACTGGCTGATCGCACCGGCGCGGGAGTCGTCTTCTGTGGCGGGTCCCTGCACCACTACGACGGATCTTCTTCCGAGGTACTGCCTGCGCCACGCTGTTCGCGCCCCGGTGCCTTCCTAACACGTAGCGACGAACTTGCTTCGATCGACCTGCGGCAACCACAGGACCTCGCCTCGTGGGTGGAGACCGCACCCATGCACGAGACGGGTTCACCCAATGGTTCACGTTGCGCCCGCACACCCGAAGCTCTCGTGGATTGGTACCCAGAACCGCGCTCGGCGGCTCCCGAAGGTGACCACGACCGACTGCAATGGGCCCACGATGCCGTGGACACGCTCGGGGCCTCCCCGATACCCGATGTCGACCTGCTCGCCCGCTATGCAACCATCGGCGGTGTGGCAGCTGCCCGTCTCCGACAACATCGCGAGGCACAGGCCCTGCTGGGTCTGGCCCGAAGGCTCAAACGGGGCGAACTGAAACCGTTCGCCCGCTGGGCGGTTGCATCCGTGCCCAAGCTGTCGGACCGGGTCTGGGATCCGACACGCGACGACTGAGCGTGCCACGAGAATCCAGGCTGCGAGCTTTGCAGTGGGTTCTGCCTTAAGCGCCGGGGTGACGCACGGGTAGGGTCGCGGGGTCAGGATCCCCCGAATCGGAGCCCCCAGTGTCCGACACAACCAATGCAGCAAGCCCGATCGCTGCGGGTGCCACAGACGCCCGCAAGGAGTACGGAGAGGGTGAAGCCACCGTCCGTGCCCTCGACGGCGTGACCGTGAACTTCGAGCGCTCCAAGTTCACCGCCATCATGGGCCCCTCGGGGTCCGGCAAGTCCACGCTCATGCACTGCCTCGCAGGACTCGACCGCCTGACCGACGGCCGCGTGTTCATCGGCGGCACCTACCTCGACACCTTGGGCGACGGCGAGCTCACCGAACTCCGTCGGGACATGGTCGGATTCGTATTCCAGGCCTTCAACCTGATTCCCACGCTCTCGGCTCTGGAGAACATCACGCTGCCCATGGACCTTGCAGGCCGCAAGCCTGACAAGCAGTGGCTCGACACCGTCGTGGTCACCGTTCGGCTCGCCGACCGCATGGACCATCGCCCCAGCGAGCTCTCCGGGGGCCAGCAACAGCATGTCGCCGTGGCACGTGCACTGGCCAGCCGACCCGAGATCATCTTTGCGGACGAACCCACCGGCAATCTCGACTCCCGCTCAGGCACCGAGATCCTCAACTTCATGCGCTCGGCGGTGGACGAGCTCGGCCAGACCATCGTGATGGTCACCCACGATCCCGTCGCGGCCGCCTGGGCTGACCGGGTGGTGTTCCTCGCCGATGGCCAGATCGTCAACGAGATGGCGAACCCGACGGCCGAGGCCGTGTTGGACCTCATGAAGCACCTCGGGGACTGAGGCCGCCCGTGCTGCGAGTCGCATTCAAGGACCTGATGGCGCGGAAGCGCCGGCTCGTCACCACGGGGTTGGCGGTGATCCTCGGCATCGCGTTCCTCACCGGTACCCAGATCCTCGGTGGGGTGCTCAACGACTCCATCGACTCGCTGATCTCGGACGTCTACTCCGGATACGACGCCGTGGTCCGCTCACCCGACGTGCAGGACGCCCCCTTCGGTGAGTTCCGTCCTCCTGTCGATGCCTCCGTGGCTGCAGGAGCCGCCGAGGTGCCCGAGGCGCGGGCCGCATTCGGCATCGTCGAGTCTCCGACGGCGCAACTCGTCGGACCGGACGGCAAGGCGCTCGCAACTGGATTCGGCCCACCCACGTTGGTCTTCAACTGGTTCGACGACCCCATCCGCCCAGGCATCGTCGTGGACGGCCGGGGTCCGGACTCCGCCGACGAGATGGCGATGGAGTTCAAGACCGCTGCCGACAACGATTGGGAAATCGGCGACACAGTCACCGTGCTGAGCCAACAGGACACCCGCGACTTCGAACTGGTCGGTCTGCTCGGACTGGGCGAGGAAGGCGACCAATTCTCCGGGGCGAAGCCGCTCTACTTCATAGAACCGGTGGCCCAGGAGTTGGCTGACCTCGAAGGTCGATTCAGCTACGTGGCCGCAGGCGCAGCCGATGGGGTCTCCCAGGAGGAGCTGGCCGAGGCGCTCGCCGCGGAACTCGACGGTCTGCAGGTCGTCACCGGCGAGGAATTCACCCAGGAGAACGTTGACGCCACCGCACAGTTCGTGGGCATCCTCACCATCGCGGTGTCAGTCTTCGGATACATCGCGCTGATCGTCGCCGCATTCATCATCTACAACACCTTCTCCATCATCGTTGCCCAGAGAACCCGCGAGACCGGCCTGCTGCGCGCGATCGGTGCCAGCCGACGACAGGTGATCGTGGCGAACATCGCCGAGGCGGTGCTCATCGGTGTGTTCGCCTCTGTGCTCGGCCTCGCGTTCGGGTCGTTGCTGGCCACGGGGATCAAGGCAGCCACGGGACAGATCCTGACCGTCGAATCCGGAATCGCCTGGCCGAACGTCGGCACCGTCGTACTGGCCTTCATCGTGGGTGTCGGAGTCACTTCGGTCTCAGCGGTGATCCCGGCGGTGCGGGCTTCCCGCATCAGCCCCATCGCCGCCCTCGGGGAACTCGGCAACGACCGGTCCGCAGTGTCACGGAGTCGGCAGATATGGGGCTTCGGAATGCTCCTGGCAGGCATCGCACTGGCTGCAATCGGTCTAACGGGTGCCGTTGACAGCTACCAGCTCCAGCTCGTCGGACTGGGGCTGTTCCTCATCCTCGTCTCGGTGGCCGTGGTCCTCGGACCGCTTCTGGCGAGACCTGCGGCGAGCGCCCTGTCCTGGCCCTTCACCCGTCGCGGGAGCGTGACGGCACAGATCGGTGCCGAGAACGCCGCCCGCAATCCTCGGCGAACCGCGGCAACCGCCGCGGCGCTGACCGTCGGAGTGACGCTCGTGGTCGTCATCGCTGTGCTGGCCAACTCGATCAAGGCCAGCGTCACCGAAGAGATCGAAGAAGGCCTCGGCGGTGTCGACCTGATCGTTTCCGCCGGGAACTTCTCTTTCCTGGGAGTCCCTCCCGCAGTCACCGAACAGGCCGCCGCGCTCGATGGGGTCGAGGACGTTTCCCCGTGGAAGTTCGCTCAAGTGGTGCTGCTGGACGACAAGGCGCTGGAGGACCTCGACGACCAGGACGAGCCCGAGCCGACGACCGACGACCAGCAGAGCATCTTCGGATCCGAGGACACCGCACCAGATGGAGAAGCTGCTTTCGCCACCGGGTTCGCCCCCAACTACTGGGACATAATCGACATGGGCGACATCGAGGGGGACCCAACAGCGTCGTCGGACATGGCCATCGTCGCCCGTGCCAAGGAAGCAGAGGACCGGGGCTGGGAGGTCGGCGACCAGATACCCGTGTACTTCGCAGCGACCGGCGAACAGGACCTGACGCTCGTCGCCACCTTCAGTGACGGATTGGGTCCTGACGACAACTTCTATGTCCCCAACGAAGTGGTTGCCGCCAACTCCACCCCGGGCTTCGACAACGACTTCCTGGTCACGGTGAGGACCGGCGACGGCGACGGAGTTCGTGATGGGGTCCAGGAAGAGCTGGAGGCACTCGTATCGGACAGACCTGACGTTGTGGTGCAGAACCTCGGCGAGTACATAGAGACCCAGACCTCGTTCATCGACACGTTCGTCACGGTGATCTACGGGCTGCTCGCACTGGCCGTGATCATCGCCCTCATCGGAATCGGCAACACGTTGTCGCTGTCCGTGCTGGAGCGGACGCGCGAGTTCGGTTTGCTGCGGGCCGTGGGAATGTCGAGACGGCAACTGCGCTGGACGCTCCGCTCGGAGTCGGCCATCGTCGCCGTGTTCGGGACACTGCTCGGAATGGCGATCGGAATTCTGTTCGCGGTCGCGCTGGCCTTCACCATCTCCGCCGATGACCCAGGGCTTCTGACCCTGCGACTCCCGATCGCCCAGTTGATCATCATCACGGTGCTGGCTGCGCTCGCCGGTGTGATCGCGGCGATCCTGCCCGCCCGTCGCGCAGTTCGCCTCGACCTGCTGAAGGCCATCGCCAGCGACTGACTCTCCTCACCCACCCGTCCTGTGATGCGAAATCGACCGCCAGGGATCAGTTTTGCGACACAGAACCATGGTTCCGGGGGGTATCGCGGTCAGGTGGGGAGCAGCGCCCGGACCGCCTCGATGGTGTCGGCCTGCGACGGCGACTTGTCCTCGCGATATCGCCGGACCCGGGCGAATCTGAGTGCAACTCCGCCCGGGTAGCGGGTCGATCGCTGGACGCCGTCGAGCGCGATCTCCACCACGAGTTCTGGACGCACCCACACGATGTGACCGTCGCGGGATGTTTCGCGGGCGAGCAGCTGTTCGGTCTGCCATGCGAGCAGTTCGTCGGTAAGTCCCTTGAACGTCTTGCCGACCATCACCGGCGTGCCGTCAGGGCCCAAAGCCCCCAGGTGCAGATTCGACAGGGTGCCCTGGCGTCGGCCCGACCCCCATTCGACCCCCATCACCACCAGGTCGATGGTGTGTACCGGTTTGACCTTGCGCCAAGCCTTGCCTCGCCGGCCCGCGGCGTACGGCGACCCCAGGTCCTTCAACACCACCCCCTCGTGTCCTGCGGCAAGTGATGCATCCAGCACGGACTGAGCGGCTGAGGGGTCGTCGGTCTCCTGGGACTCGACTCGATCGTGTCCGGCAATGGCGTCCAACACGGTCAGCCTGGCCGCGAGAGGTTCGTCCAACAGGTCCGTTCCGTCGTGGTGCAGCACATCGAACCAATGCGCTTTCATGACCCAACCCGCGGTCTCTCCGGACTCGGCACCCGTTTCGATCCCCGCCGACTCGGAATCGCCGGAATCAGTGCCGTCGGAAACGGTGTCCTGGAACATGGCCGGTCTCCCGTCGGCACCCTCACCGATCGCCTCGCCGTCGAGCACGGTCGCCGGCAGGTCCAGAGCGGCCAGCTCGGAAACGATTCCGGGCAGCCGATCGGTGATGTCGTTCAGGGCCCTCGTGAACAGCCTCACCCGGTCACCCCGGACATGTGCCTGAACACGGATCCCGTCGAGTTTCCATTGGACCGACGACGGACCCAGGTCCGCGACCGCCTCGTCGACCGACGGTGCTGTGGAGGCCAGCATCGGTGAAACCGGCACCCCGAGGCGCAGCCTCACCGCCTGCAGTGTGGCGCGGCCACCTGTGCGACCCAGCACGGCCGTCGCCGGCAGGTCGCCGTTCAACATCGCCGCTCGCCGCACCACCCCGACCGGCACACCTTCTGCCTTGGCCACGGCGGACTCGACCACGCCGGCCAGGGCGCCCTGCCGCATCTCGCCGGTGAGCAGGCGCACGACGAAGTCGGCCTCCTCAACGGTGGCCCTGGCGCCGAAGTCATCCAGCAGGCGGCGGCGCTCTGCCTGCACACCATCACCGTGAGCGGCAGCCAGCGAGTCGATGAGTTCGTCCATGGCCGAGACGGAAAGCGATGGTTCCGTTGCGCTGCCCTCGATGCGGGCGGTGGCCCATCCGACCCCGATACGTCCCTGCAGCGGTGACCCGCACAGGGCGGCAACCACGACCGCCAGCTCATCGGATTCGGCCCGTCCG
>JBPCTP010000154.1:0-5434 GCA_051011615.1 Microthrixaceae bacterium
CCTCGGATGCCTGCAACGCAACGGTCCGAGCTGTAGGGCCGGCTCGGGCGTTCGTATTCGGAGCGACCGAGTTCCGACAGCTGCTCGAGTTGGAGTCACCGTCGTCGCATCTCGACCAGGTGGAGACTCACCGGCACTCCAGCGATGCAGAGCTGGTGCCGGGGCTGCGCTGACCGCGCCTTGAAGGCTTCGACGTGGACGTCAGCTCGCCTCGGGGCCGACGTCAAGCAGACCTTCAGGAGCATCAGCAGTCTTTCGACCCGCGATGGCGTAGTAGAAGATCGGTTCCCCGTCGATGGAGAGACGGTGGCGGTAGCGCTCGAGGTGGTGGATCTCCAGGTAGTCGGTGAACACCAGTTCGCGCACGGCCTTGGAGAACTCCGTGGTCTCGCGATTGTCGAGGAAGGTCTCCTTCACGTTGAAGGCGACCCACCCATCCTTCTCGATCAGGTTGAAGGCATTGAGGAAGGCTGCGGGCGGGATGTCGCCGAATCCCAGGGCGGCGACTGTTGTCAGGCAGTTGAGCGACCATGATTCGAGGTCGAGCATCGTCTCCTTGGCGAGGTCCGCGAAGTCGGCCACGACGTAGTCGTCATAGAGGCCGGCCCGATCACGCAGACACGCATCTGCAGCCTCGGGGATGATGTCCGCCCCCACGACCCTGGTGACGCCGAGTCGGCGGAGTTCCTCGCCCATGATCCCGTTGCCCGCCCCGAGGTCCAGCACCCTCAGCGTGGTGGGAACACCGCCTGACTGGTCGACGGCGGAGCGCAGGATGCTGGCCACCTTCGATGGCGATTCGCACTTGAGTCGGTCATAGAAGATCTGTTCGTAGAGCCCGGGACGGCGGTAGATCTCCTCGTAGTCATGAAACCGCAGACGGATTTCCTCTCCGTCCTCGTCCAGGTAGAAGTACACCTCGTCCTGACCGAGGTGCTGGCTCTCGGTATTGGGAAACCTCACTCTGTTGCGCATCTTCACGCTCATCACCTTCGTCGTGGCTCATTCCACCAAAGCAGGTCGACCCGCCCAGGACCGCATCGCCACCGCCGCCCCCTTCGCTTCAGACCGACAGGAAGTTCGCCGAACGTCCTGTTCTCGATCACCGTTCGGACCACCTGGCGACGTTCTCGAGGATCGGCTCGGGGTCGGCCAGGGACTCGACGAGCATCTCGTGGTACCTGCACTCCTCGGGCGAACGGAATCGTGTGTTGGGATACCGGTCCCGGTAATGCTGGACATCTATGTGTGCTGCCGTCTCGGTGGCCATCGCCGGCAGCAAGTCCGCAATACCCGTTCCCTGGTCGAACTGGGACTTGTCACGCCACAGAACGTCATCGGGAAGCAGGTCGGCCACAGCGGCGCGCAACAGCCCCTTTTCGGCGGCGAGCACACCGGGTCGCCTCAGCGCGACCGGAACAGCGAGTGCAGCTTCGATCAGGTCGATGTCCAGGAAGGGCACCCTGGCTTCCAGCGAGTGCGCCATCGTGAGCCGGTCGACGCGTTGCAGGTTCACGTGGTGGAGCTCCGCTACCGAGCGGCGCAGGTCTGCGTCCAGCTCACGTTCGTCGGTCAAGGCCTTGTGGTAGGTGTACCCGGCGAAGAGCTCGTCGGCTCCTTCGCCGGTGAGCACCACCTTGACGTGCTGGCTTGCGAGCCGAGCGGTGAAGAACGTGGGCACCGCACTCCTGACCAGATCGAGATCGAAGGACTCCAGCGAATGCACGATCTCCGGCAGGCATGCCCGGATCTCTGCGGGGTCGAGGAGGTACTCATGGTGAATGGTGTCGAGGTGTTCGGAAACCATCCGGGCAGCCTCGAGGTCCGTGCTTCCCGGCAGACCGACCGAGAAGGTGTGCAGCTCCGCCACGTGCGGGCGCATCAGCGCGGCGATGGCACTGCTGTCCAGACCTCCGGAGAGAAAGGCCCCGACCGGGACGTCACTGATCATGCGCCGCTGAACCGCCCGCGACAATTCGGCTCTGATCGTGGCGACGTGGTCGCCCAGGGGCTTGAAACTGCCATAGAAGATCGGCGGCTCCGGCACCGACCAGAAGCGGTGGGTCCCGGAGAGCGAAGACCACACCGTGCCGGGGGCGAGTGGCTCGGTATTGCTGACTCCGGGCGGTAGGGCCTTGAGCTCGCTGGCAAGCACGAGGTCATCTTCCGAGCGCCCCAGGTACAACGGCTTGATTCCGACGGGATCCCTGCCGAGCACCAGTTCCCCTTCACGAAACAGTGCGAAGGCGTACATGCCACGTAGATCGGCGGTGGCAGCGACGCCTGCGGCGTCGATCAGATGCAGGATGGCTTCGTTGTCGCTACCGGTTGAGAACCTGTCTGCACCGAGCCGCTCACGCAGCTGGCGGGCGTTGTAGATCTCACCGTTGGCCACCAGCTTCGTACCGTCCGGGCCGTGAAGCGGCTGGTCGCCGCCCTCGAGGTCGATAATGCTCAGGCGCGTGTGCCCGAGCGTCACATCACGGCTTGCCTCGTCGGTGATTCCTCGGGCGTCGGGGCCACGATGCTGCAACGCGTCGAGCATGGAGGACACCAGCACCGACTCCGAACGGCCGTAGACACCGGCGATTCCGCACATCAGGCAGCCAGCGAGGGCTGCCGGGCCTGCTGTGATTCCAGGTTGTCGACCACGAGGCGATCGAATGAACTCGGATGCCACTGGCTGCGCTGCGCACGTATGGTCCGCATCGCCTGCCGCGGACACGAGCCCACGGAGCGGATCACTCGACGATTCGCCCGGACCGTCGATGCGGCCCGCCACGGATCGAGCTCCGGGTGGAACTGGAAGCCCAGCACGCCCGAACCAACGGCGAAGCCCTGCACATGGCTGTGGTCGTTCTCGAAGGTCACGGTCGCGCCGATTCCCCGAATCGCCTCCGGGCTCACCTCATGGTGGTGGAACTGGCTCACCACATGTGACTCCGATGATGCGGTGCACCGCACGCGATGCAGACCGACCTCCATGCCGTGCCGCGCCGGTCTCACGGCCCCGGCACCCGCGAGGGAGACGGCGAGAAGCTGAGCACCGAAACAGATGCCCACGACGGTCGCGGTCCCGGCCAGTGCGCTCTCGAGGACTTCCTGCAACGGTGCCCGGGTGGCGCGGACCCAGCCGGTCGAAGTGGTGGCCGCAGTGGTGCCGCCACTGAGGATGTGGACCTCGGATGACAGCTCGTCGTCGGTCGGCCGGCGCTGCTGAAGCGACACCGCACGAACGGAGAATCCCCGGGCTCGCAGCCGTCGTCGTAGCTCACAGCCGTAGCCGGCTCCGTGCCAGGGCGAACCGTCTGCTTCCCAGATGGTGACTCGAACGGGGTTGGCCACCCCGGCCGTCGTCGTTCCGTACATGAACCACCTCCCATTCACTCGGGGGCGCCATCGGTTGCCCCAGAAGAATGGTGGGAGCCCTGTGTCTCTGCCGATCGCCCATCGTGTGAACGCTCTGTGACGACGTCACGGTTGGGTGTCTCGCGGTTTCAGTCGATCGAATCAGCGTTGGCGGTCCCGTGGTCCATCCGGCGGTACACCTCGCGGAAGTCGAACTCGTAGTTGAAGTCGTCGAGTTCGAGTCGCCTGCCACCTGCGAGGTCGAGGTTTCGCACCACGAGCAGCTCGTCGCTGAAGTGCGATGCGCGTACAAGAGGAATGCCTGATGGGGCCCACACCCCCGACCCACCCCAGAACTCGGCTCCTGAGACCCCGTGGCGGCCGACGGCATTGCACGCGATGGTCCAAACCTGGTTCTGGGCCGACGATGCAGCCATCGTCATGTCCCAGAGCTGCCCGTAGTAGGTGTCGGTGCGTATGTTCATATTCGGGTATTCGCGACTCGATGCACCGCGCCAGGATGCGAGCTGCACGATTGCGTCGACGGAGTCCTCGAACGCGTAGCGGCGAACCAGTTCGACGAAGAGGTAGTCGTAGCAGGTCGTGAAACCCAACCTCATTCCCGTGCGGTCGCTCTGGAGCACGAAGCGATCATCGGCCCCGGGTGCGCCGTAGGTCTTCTCGATACCGGGAAGGAAGATCTTGTCGTAGCTGTGGTCCGGCGCGAGGAGATCGGGCACCGCATCGCTGACGATGACCGTCCGATTGACGTAGTTGTCGCCCGGCCCCGCAGTCAGGTTGTTGAGAACGATCGCCTGCAGATCACCACGGCAAAGGGGCCGCAGGATCTCGTCGATCCAGTCGAGGTGGAGCTCCGTGAGAGCTGTGTCCATGTAGCGACGGCACTCCACCTCGTCGTCCCAGAAGTACCCCGATAGCGCGAACTCGGGAAAGATCGCGACGTCGACCCCCAATTCGGCGAACACCCGGGCTGCCCGCTCGATCTTCGCCTTGTTCTCCTCGACGCCGGGGACGACGGCGTGGATGTTCGCCAAGCCGACGGTCGGCAACGTGTCATCAGAGCTGTAGGTCCGGTCGATCACCTGGAATCCGTCCATGACCGGAACCATTCGCTGCGGGGAGTCGTCCATCGCGGCATCATCGCACAGCCAGCTGCGAGCAGGAACGGGTGGGCAAGGTGCGGCGGGTCGGGCGTACTCGGGGGCGGTTGCCGCCACGCTGCCACGATGGTCACGTCGCTTCCCCGGGCAACGGGAGTACCCTGCGCGCCCATGGCGTCCAAGGAAGTCGTGGCCGCAGTCAGTCGGACAGTCGGCGAGAACCCGCGCATCGAGCTACTGACGTTGGCCGATCCGGGCCCCGACGAAGTCCGTGTCGTGTTGGGTGCCTCCGCGGTCTGCCATTCCGACCTGTCATACATCGACGGTGACTGGACGCCCGAGCTCCCAGCGGTTTGGGGACACGAAGCGGCGGGCATCGTGGAGTCCGTGGGCAGGCCCGGGAACGGGTCCGACTCAGATTCCGCCGTGGAGCCGGGGGACCGGGTGGTCGTCTCACTAGTGCGCGCCTGCGGCGCCTGCCGTGCTTGTCGTGCCGGAAACGCTGTTTGCTGTACGGGAGAGTTCGCGACCGACCATGGATCGCCGCTGACCGACCAATCGGGAGCGGCCGTTGGGCGCGGGCTGGGCACAGCTGCCTTTGCAGAGGCAGTGGTGGTTCACCGCAGCCAGGTGGTGGCAATCCCCGATGAGCTCGACATGACGGCCGCCTCGCTGCTGGGTTGCGGGGTACTCACCGGAGTGGGAGCGGTGCGTCGCTCCAGTCCGGTAGCGCCAGGTCAGTCCGTTGTGGTCGTCGGTTGTGGGGGAGTGGGGCTGTCCGCGATCCAGGGCGCCCATATCTCCGCAGCAGAGCACATTGTTGCGGTTGATCCCGACACCGATCGACGCAGCCTGGCCCTGCAACTGGGTGCACCCGTCGCGATAGACCAAGGCGATCGCGCTGGCCCCGAACACACCAGCGAGACGCTCCATAAACATGGACATCTAGCCGAACACGTGTTCGT
>JBPCTP010000155.1:0-2808 GCA_051011615.1 Microthrixaceae bacterium
GTGTGGCACATCCGCACACAGGCGAGGCAGTTCGTGCCTATGTGGTAACTCGCGACGGTTTCTCGATCGAGGAGGACGACGTCATCGAGTTCACGGCGTCGCGCCTTGCCCGGTACAAGTGCCCCAACAAGGTCACCTTCGTGGACGAGATCCCGACCGGACTCGGCGGCAAGGTCATTCGTCGGGTGTTGCGCGAGAGCGGCGGCTGAACCCTCGTCGTCCGACGCCGTCACAGTCGCCGGACTTTGTGAAGATTCTCACGAGCCGGGTACCGTTCAACCATGGGCGGCAATCCGGTCGGCAGCAGCGCAGAGGACGTATCTGACGATCCCGGCATTCCCGACGCCACCGTCTCGCGCCTTCCCCTCTACCATCGTGCCCTGCTGGCGTTGAGTCGCAGCGCGGTGACGAAGGTGTCCTCCGAACAGCTCGCGGAGATGGCAGGGGTGAATGCTGCGAAGGTCCGCAAGGACCTCTCCTACTTCGGCAGCTACGGCACCCGCGGCGTCGGCTACGAAGTGGATCAGCTTCTCGAGGAGATCCGCAACGACCTGGGTCTTGGACATGCCTGGCGTTGTGTGTTGATCGGGGTCGGCAACCTCGGCAGCGCACTGATTTCATTCGCCGGGTTCCGCGACCGGGGTTTCGACGTCGTTGCGGCAGTGGATGTGGACCCCGATCGGGTCGGTACGTTGGTTGCCGGGGTGGAGGTGCACCACCAGGACGAGCTGGGTCAGGTGGTGGAGACCAACGACGTTGCAATCGGAATCCTCACCACGCCTCCGGAAGCAGCTCAGCCAGTAGCCGATGCACTGGTCGCCGCAGGAGTGCGCTCGATCCTCAGCTTCGCCCCCACGGTGATCGAAGTGCCGAGCGACGTGGTCGTTCGTCACGTCGACGTGGCCAGTGAGCTTGAGATCCTTGCATTCCACGAGGGGCGCCGTATGGCCCCTGTGTCCGATACCGCCTGACGATGGGCTCACCACCCGGTGCAGGGATTACCATTGCCGTGACATGTCGTTCGTCGTCGTAGGAGCCAACCACCGCACGGCACCGCTCGAACTCCTCGAGCGGATGTCGGTTCGTGGTGACGCCCTGCCGAAGATGCTCAGCCACCTCGAGTCGGGGGAACACACTTCCGAAGCCGTGGTGCTGGCCACGTGCAATCGCACGGAGGTCTACCTGGTTGCGGAACGCTTCCACGGTGCCTTCGGCGAAGTGCGCGACTTCTTTTCGGACCTCACCTTCCTGCCGCCGGACCACTTCGCCGACAGCCTGTACGTGCACTACGACGACCAGGCGGTAACTCATCTGTTCGAAGTCGCAGCCGGTCTCGACTCCGCGGTGCCGGGCGAGCACGAGATCCTCGGCCAGGTCCGATCGGCCTGGGAGGTTGCACGAGCCGAAGGCGCGTCTCGACGCGGCTTGAACCTGTTGTTCCGCCACGCGTTGGAGGTCGGCAAGCGTGCACGCAGCGAGACTGCGATCGGTACGCACACCACCTCGGTCTCGCAGGCTGCGGTACAGATCGCGAGCGAGCGTCTCGGGTCACTGGCCGGCCGGAAGGTGGTCGTGCTCGGCGCCGGCTCGATGGGCCGTGGCATGGCCGACTTCGCGGCTGCCGAGGGCGTCGAGGAGCTTGTGTTGGCCAACCGTGGAGCGGACAGGGCCGCAGAGCTTGCCGCAGGCCTCGACGCGGATGTCTCGGTCGCCGGACTCGGAGAACTCGAGCAACACCTGCTGGCCGCCGACGTGGTTCTGGCGGCCACCAGCGCGCCGGTGACGATCCTCGATGCGAAGACGGTCCGGTCGGTTATGCAGACGCGTGACAAGGACCTGTTGATCGTCGACGTCGCCCTGCCGCGCGATGTCGATCCCGCTGTTGGCGACCTCGACGGCGTCGAGCTCCTCGACATGGCCGCCGTCGCAGAGATCACCGAGGCTGCGCTCGACGAGCGGCTCCGCGAAACCACCGCGGTTCGTCGTATCGTCGATGCCGAGGTCGCTCGGTTCAGCGCGGCTGCGTCTGCGCGTGAGGTGGCGCCCCTTGTGTCAGGCCTTCATGAGCGCGGTGAATCCATCCGCAACGCGGAGTTGCAACGCTTCTCGCAGCGACTGGAGCACCTCGACGAGACCGAGCGCGAGGCAGTCGAAGCGCTCACCAAGGGCGTGGTTGCGAAGTTGCTCCACGACCCGACCGTGCGCCTCAAGGACGCGGCCGGTTCGTCACGGGGTGACCGGCTCGCGTCGTCGATCGCCGAACTCTTCGATCTCTGAGGGTGCTGCGCATAGCGACCCGGTCTTCGGAGCTTGCGCTCTGGCAGGCCAACCATGTGGCGGACCTGCTGAGTCGCGCAGATCCCGACGTGGACGTGGAGATTCTGCCGGTGAGCACCGAGGGCGACAGGCGCACCGATGTTCCCCTGTCGCTGATCGGCGGCAAGGGTGTGTTCGCCAAGGAGGTGCAGGCGGCGGTGCTGGCCGGCGAGGCAGACCTGGCGGTGCACTCGGCGAAGGACCTGCCCGCCCTGACTCCGAGCGGCCTTGTCGTGGCCGGCGTACCCAGGCGAGGCGATCCCCGCGACGCGCTCGTTGGCTCGAGGCTCGACCAACTCGGCGAGGGGGACGTTGTCGCGACCGGATCGGCCCGTCGTCGGGTGCAGTTGGCCCACCAGGTGCACGGCCTCCGATTCGCCGAGCTCAGGGGCAACATGGCCACTCGACTCTCGAAGGCCCAGGACTTCACTGCGATCGTCGTGGCAGCGGTGGCCCTGGAAAGACTCGGCCTTGCGGAGCACATTGCAGATG
>JBPCTP010000156.1:0-3915 GCA_051011615.1 Microthrixaceae bacterium
GCTCTACGGAGTGCCGCGTGCCGGAGCAGCGTTGGTGCATGGCAACACCCGCCACACGGCGACCGAGTTGGTCGCCATGCTCGAACGCTGCGACGCACGCGTCGTAATGGGCAGCTCTGCACAACTCGAGCGGCTCAGCGGCGTGCTCCCCGACTCGGTCAGCACCGTTGTCTGCCTGGACGCGCCGTGTGGCTCCGGGGCCGGCTGGGTCGGCGTCGATGACCTGGCCGGGTTGGCGTCCCCACAGGATGAGACCGCACGTTCGGCGGTCACCGACGCGGAAGTGGGCGTCGAGGACTCCGACATGGCGTGGCTGCTGTACACATCGGGCACCACCGGCCGAGCAAAGGGGGCGATGCTGACCCACCGGAGCCTCATCGCTGCCGCACTCAACACGACGATGTCACGACCCGTTGCTGATGACGAGGTGTACCTGTTTCCATTCCCGCTGTTCCATGTGGCGGCATACAACGTCGTACACCACCATCTGCGTCAGCGGCCCGTGGTGCTGTTGCCGAGCTTCGAGCCAGTAGCGGCAATGGCTGCGATCGAGACCGAATCGGTCACTTCGGTGTCACTCGCTCCAACGATGCTCGCCATGCTGCTCGATTGCCCCGACCGCGCCGACCACGACATCTCCACGCTGCGAACCGTTTCCTACGGCGCCGCCGCCATGCCACTCGACGTGATGCGGCGCTCGCTCGCCGAGCTGCCTGACGTCGGACTCGCGCAGGGTTACGGCATGACCGAACTGTCGGGCAATGCAGCGTTTCTCTCACCGGAGGATCACCGACGGGCAGCCACAACTGATCCCGACCTTCTGACGGCCGCCGGTCGGCCGGCGCCCATGACGTCGCTTCGGATCGTTTCCGAGGACGGAAGCGAAGCCGGTACGGGCGAAGTCGGAGAGATTCACGTGCACGGCGATCAGGTCTGTGCCGGCTACTTCGATGAACCCGAGGTGACCGCTGCCGCGATCGTCGACGGCTGGCTCCAAACCGGCGATGTCGGGCGTATTGACGAACGCGGCTACCTGCACGTGGTTGACAGGGTGAAGGACATCATCATCACCGGCGGCGAGAACGTGTCGTCGCGCGAGGTCGAGGACGCCCTCGGCAGTCACCCCGCGGTCAGGTCCATCGCCGTGGTCGGTCGAGCCGATGACCGCTGGGGCGAGCTCGTGGTGGCCGTGGTGGTGCTCCACCCGGGATCACCCACTCCGGCAATCGAGGAACTGCGGGCGCACTGCGAACACCTCGCCGGGTTCAAGCACCCCCGCGATGTCCGCGTCGTCGAGGATCTTCCGACCAACGCCTCGGGCAAGGTCGACAAGGTCGCCCTGCGGGCACTCGTCGCCGACTGACGAGCCTGCTCAGGGCTGGGAGCTACGAACCAGCGCCGACTGCGAGGCGGTTGCCAGCAGGGTGCCATCGTTGGCCCACAGGTAGACCGTGCCGTGTCCGAATCCGTCTGAGATCCCCTCCACCCGCACGTCCACGAGTACCCATTCGGTCGGCACGAGTCGCACGATTCGGATCGTGTTGTCGAGACTGTTCGAGGGCCACCAGTAGCCCTGCGACTGCGAGATCCCGAACGGCACGTAGTCGCCTAGGATTGCCAGCGCTGCTGCCGACACCTCGATGCCGGCAGCAGCAGCTTCGGCATCAGATGTGATCGGCAGGCGCACCCAGAGCGCGCTGTGGCCGTCAGTCACGGGATTCCCGTCCAGGTCGTCCCACTGCTGACCCTTGGCGAGACGGATGTCGAGACGGGTCATGATCGACCGCTCATCCTCTTCCCGCACGGGACGCGGCGGACAGTCATGCGGACCCGGCAGGTCGGGCATCTCGAGGAACTGCCCCTGCACGGGGTGATCCTTGGAACCGAGCGCACCGTTGACGGTCAGGATCTCCCGTTCGGCCACCTTGGCAACGGCCCGCGCCTGTGTGGTGGCCCGACCCTCCACCGCGACCGTCACGTCGATGTCGACCACATCGTCGACCATGGCGTAGCTAAGGTATTGAGCTGTTGCCCAGATGCAGGGGCGACCAGTCGTCTGCTCCATCGCGGCAACGGCTGCGCCCAGTCCGCAACCACCGAAGAGGAACCTGCCGCGCGTTGCCACCCCGTCGGTGACCGGCAGTATCCAGCGGTGTGGGTTGTGGGTGGACTCCAGGCCGAGCCACTCCCTCGCATACATGGCTTCCAACGCTACCGGCGGCGGCACTACCTGCCCGCCGCCGGGTAGCCTGCCGTGCTCGGGGCGGCGGTACGGATCTGTGGTCCCACAAGGGGGGATCAGATGACAGACTCACCATGGCAGGGCGACGCTTGTTCGCTGGTGGACGCTTTCCGAGACGGCGACCGCTCACCCACCGAGGAACTGGCCGCCACGCTGGCTGCGATCGAGGACAGTGCCCTCAACTGCATCTCGTACCTCGACGGCGAACGCGCTGCGAGCGCAGCTGCATCGGCGGACTTGAACCAGCCATTCGGCGGTGTTCCACTCGGGATCAAGGAACTCTCCGGCGTGGAGGGGTGGCCCGATACCGAAGCATCGCTGGTGTTCAAGGATCGGGTCTGCGAACAGACCGACACCGCCATCGAACGAGCGCGATCGAGGGGCGGCGCCGTGCTGTTCGGTATGACCACCGCGTCCGAGTTCGGTGGTCTCAACGTGTCGGTCACGAAGCTCAACGGCGTTACCCAAAACCCCTGGCAGGAGGGCCGCACGGCCGGAGGCTCCTCCGGAGGTTCCGCAGCCGCGGTGGCCGGAGGACTGTGCACGATCGCGACGGGCGGAGACGGCGGCGGATCGATCCGAATCCCGGCAGGCTTCTGTGGCCTGCCGGGGATGAAGGGCACCGCCGGCCGCATCCCCCGCGGCCCCCATACGAGCATTCATCCGCTCACGGTCGTCACCGGCGTGATGGCTCGCTCGATCCGAGACATAGCGCGCTATTACGACGTGACCGCCGGCTACGACACCCGAGACCCTTACTCGTTGCTGAGCCATGGCCGCTGGGAGGCCGAGCTGGGTACACATCGGGAGGCCCTTCGTGGGAAGAAGGTCGCCATCATCGCCGACCTCGGGTCCGCCACAGTGCTGCCGGCCGTGGCCGAATCGGTTCGCTCCGCTGCCGAATCGCTCGCTGCCGATGCCGGCCTCGAGATCGTCGAGATCGACTTCACCGCCCCGAGCCTCGGATACGAATGGGCAATGGGCAACCTGGCATCGCTGAGGGTCGACCTGGCGGATCACTGGCCTGACTGCGAGGGAGACCTCACCAAGGAGATGGCAGTGGCCATGAGCCTCGCAGAGGGCAACTACGACCTCGACATGGCGGCGCGGGCCGAGAAGTCACGCACCGAGGCGAACGAGACGCTCGCTGCGGCTTTCGACGAGGTCGACTTCATCATTTCGGCCACCAATCCGGATGTGTCCTTCCCGGCGGAGATCGGCGCCAACACTCGGGTCGGCGATCAGAAGGTCGGCCTGGAGAACAACGGCGCCCTCACGATCCCGTACAACATCTACGGAAATCCGTCGCTGTCGATCCCGGTGATGACCGTGAACGACCTGCCCGTCGGCATGCAGGTGGCCACCCGCCACCACGACGACGCACTGCTCTTCGAGCTGGGACGGATCGTCGAGTCCGAACGCCCCTGGCCGCTCACAGCTCCCCTGGCGCCCTGCTGACTGCGCCCAGACGGACGCGCTGCTGACTGCACCCAGACGAACGCGCTGCTGACTGCACCCAGTCAGCCGCCGTGATGGCAACGCTCCTCTGAAGATCTTCCCAGGCAGGGACCTCGGCCGAGACTCCGATGTCACACCCCCCGTTCATCATGGTCTCCATGAAGAACCAACTGGTGCTGATCACCGAGGGCGCAGGCGAGGGGCAGGTCCGGAAT
>JBPCTP010000157.1:0-5835 GCA_051011615.1 Microthrixaceae bacterium
CCCCTATACCCTGTGGGGTATTCCCGCCGGCCAGCTCCGGTCAACTCCCACCAAATGTGCGCCGCAAGTTCCCGATATCGGAACACAGGGCGGACATTTCGTCGATTTGGGTGCCAGCGACGGCGGCGATCTGCGAGCTCGCAGTGATTAGGGTACGGCGGACCGGGACCAGGGGGAATACATGAGCGAATCTTCGGGCGCCCAGCGGGTGAGCGTGCTGATAATCGGTGCCGGCGCAGGAGGGCTGTGCATGGCCGCACGGCTGCGCTCCGAGGGCTTCGAGGACTTCGTGATGCTCGAGAAGTCAGAGGGCGTGGGAGGAACCTGGCGCGACAACTCCTATCCCGATGCCGCTTGTGATGTGCCGTCGCACTTCTACAGCTTCTCCTTCGCCCCCAACCCCGACTGGTCTCGCAAGTGGGCCAAGCAGCCGGAGATCCTCGAGTACTTCGAGGGCCTGGTCGACCGTTTCTCGCTTGCCGGAAACCTGCGCCTCGAGACCGAGGTGGCGGAGGCCGTTTGGTCCGACGCCGATTGCCGTTGGAGCGTGCGCACCACACACGGCGATACATACGAGGCCGATGTGGTCGTGAGCGGGCTCGGCCAGCTCAACATGCCGCACGTACCCGACATCGAGGGATTGGCCGATTTCGGCGGCACCGTGTTCCATTCCGCTCGTTGGGACCACGACCACGATCTGGCAGGGGAGCGGGTCGGGGTGATCGGTGTCGGTGCCTCCGCCATCCAGTTCGTGCCTCCGGTGGTCCGCGAGGCGGCACACACGACGTTGTTCCAACGGTCGGCCAACTACGTGGCACCGAAACCTGATCGTGAGTTCAAGGCTTGGGAGAGGTGGGCCTTCCGCAACATCCCCGGCGTGAATCGCGCGTATCGGTTCTGGATCTGGGCGAAGCTGGAAGCCCGCTTCTCCCTGATGCGGCGCAACTCAGCGCTCGGACGGATGCTGGCGAAGCGTTACGAGGCCGAGGTGTCCAAGATGGCCTCGGATCAGCTTCCGGTAGATGCTCTGGTGCCCGACTACCCGCCCGGCTGCAAACGGGTGCTGATCGCAGATGATTGGTTTCCGGCGATCACCAGCGACAGCGCACAGGTCGTTACCGACGACGTGGTGGGGATCACATCCGACGGCGTCGACACAGCCGACGGTCGCCATTTCGAGCTCGACACCATCATCTTCGGCACGGGATTCCGCTCCACCGAGTTCCTGACACCACTCAAGATCACCGGCTCGGGAGGTCGCGACCTGAACGAGGCCTGGGGTGGCGGCGCGGTCGCCTACCTGGGCCTGTCCGTCGCCGGCTTCCCCAACATGTTCATGCTCTACGGGCCCAACACGAACCTCGGGCACAACTCGATCCTGTTCATGATCGAACAGCAGGTCGACTACGTGCTGGCTGCAATGGAGCAACTCCGCCGCCGGGGGGCGATGGCGATCGACGTCACAGAGGGTGCGCTGACCCGCTGGGACGAGGAGATCGTCCGTCGCTCGAAGGAGACCGTGTGGTCCGCGGACTGCACCAGTTGGTACAAGGACGACGAGGGTCGCATCACCAACAACTGGATCGGCCACACAACCGAGTACCGGCGCCGCATGCGTTCGCCGAAGTGGGAGGACTGGCGCTTCGTCCGCTGCGACTGATACCGCCCGACGCGTCGCTGCGGCGTCAGGAGGAGCCGCTCGGACCTCCGTGAGCGTCCTTCCCCGTCGCCGGCGATGTGGGTGAACTCCGTGGTCTCGGCCCACTGCAGCGCGATGAACACCTCTGCATTCGGTGTGAGTGGCGTGGCATCGGGACCCGCCGCGGCGAGGTCGATGCAGTTGTCCACAATCAGATACACGTCGCCCCCCCGCCGGGCCGAGTGCACATGAGGGTGCAACCCGGGTGCCGGCGGTGTTGATGTTGACGATCACCTCACAGCAGTGGTGGGACCACGGCTTCCACCAGTGAGGGTCCCTCGATCTGGAGTGCTGCTTCGAGTTGGGCCGTGAACTCCTCGGCGGTCGTGGCACGTGTGGCGTGTTCGACCCCCATGGCGTGGGCGAGGTCGATGAAGCCGAGGTCGGGGCCCTTGAGGTCGAGCATCTCCCGGGCCTTCTCGCCGTCGGCCGAGGCGCCCACACGGTTCAGCTCCATGTTGAGCACCGCATAGGAGCTGTTGTTGAGGATCACGGTGGTCACGTCGAGTCCGTGGCGCACCTGGGTCCACAACGCCTGCGAGGTGTACATGGCGCTGCCGTCGGATTCGAGGTTGATCACCTTCCGCCCGGGTGCTGCGATGGCGGCACCCGTGGCGACCGGCATGCCGTACCCGATCGCACCTCCGGTGAGGCAGAGCCAGTCGTGCTGAGGCGCGCCGGCGGTCATGCCGGCGACGAACAGTCCGGTGGTGTTTCCCTCGTCGGCCACGATCGCGCCCTCGGGAAGCAGGGCGCCAAGGGCCGCGGCGACGGTCTCCGTGTTCAGCTCGCCAGTGGGTCGATCAGGTCTGAAGGCTTCGACGAGCGTCGGTTTGGCGTCCCCCGCCACCAGGTCCGCAAGCTCCGCCAGTGCTCCCACGGAATCGTCACCGGGCACGGTGAGGGTGTGCACGGTGCAACCCTCGGGAACCAGGTCGGAGGCCTTGTCGGGGTAGGCGAAGAACGACACCGGCGAGGCCGCTTCCACGAGTATCAGGTGGGAAAGGCCGTCGAGTTGCATCTGGGCGAATTCGGCCAGGTAGCCGAGCCGTTCGCCCGCGACGCGACCTGCGCCCCGCTCGGTGCGCGTCGGGAACACCTCGGTGAGCATTTTCGCACCCTTTGCGGTGGCGATTCGGCCGGCGTCGATCAGCGGATCAGCCATGCATGTCGACCCGCCGAGCAGGAGCGCGGCGGGCTCACCGCTGCGTAGGGCGTCTGCGGTGGCGGCCATGACGCCTGGATCAACCGGAGCCGGGGGAGTGGGGGCAACAGGACCCGCAGGGCCACTTGATGGCAACCAGCAGGCATCGGCGGGAGTGATCAAGGTCGCTATCTGCCCCCCGCCGGACTGGGATGCCGAAACTGCCTCGGCCGTCGCGGTTGCGATGTCCTCGGGGCCCTCCACGGTCCGCACCCAGCCCTCGAGGCTGGAAGCGATCGCTGCGATGTCCGACTGGAGGGGAGCGTCGAAACGGGCGTGGTAGCTCGCGTGGTCGCCCACGATGTTGACGATCGGCACATGTCCCCTCCGGGCGTTGTGCAGGTTCGCCAGACCGTTGCCGAGACCGGGGCCGAGGTGCAGCAGCACTGCCGCGGGCTTGCCCGCCATACGTGAGTAGCCGTCGGCCGCTCCGGTGGCCACACCCTCGAAGAGTGCGAGCACTCCGCTCATCTCGGGGACGTCGTCGAGGGCGGCAACGAAGTGCATCTCGGAGGTGCCGGGGTTCATGAAGCACGTGTCCACCCCCGCCGCGGTGAGGGTTCGGATCATGGCTTGTGCGCCGTTCATGGTCATGGGGCTTCGTCCTGGTCTCGGTTTCTCGCGGGTCTGGGTTGCAAGCTGGTCTGGGTTGCGAGCGGGTGTGTGCTCGCAGCCGGGCTCAGAAGATCTTGTCGGGGTTCATGATGCCGTTCGGGTCGAAGGCTGTCTTGATCCGCCGCATGAGAGCGACCTTCGTCGGATCCTCGAGCGCAAGGAAGTGTTCACGCTTGGCGAGGCCGATTCCGTGCTCGGCGGAGATGGCGCCCCCCATTGCGGTACCGGCATCGAAGAGCTCGTGCATCACCCGGTCGCGTTTGGTCGAGTCGCCGCCACAGAAGACACCGAGGTGGACGTTGCCGTCGCCCGCGTGGCCGCACCCGGCGATCCAGACCTCGTACTCGTTGGCCACGGCTGAGACCCGGTTCATGTACTCGGGTACCCGCGCACGAGGTACCACGATGTCGACGATGTCGTCCGCATTGTTGGCCTTCGACATCCAGAACGCCTTCTCGCGGGCATCGATGACCGATTCCGCCGCTGCGGGCGGCAGTACGTAGACGTCCATTGCCCCGAGTTCGGCCAGTTGGATGCCAAGTGCCTCGGTGTCCTCATCGAGGCGGTCCGAATCGTTGCTCTCGAGCATCACGACCAGGTAGGCCAGAGCGGTCTCCTTCACCTCCGACGGAATGCCGAGCTCGAGGCCGACGTAGGACTCCGCCGCGGCCATCGTCATCATGTCGATGTATTCGAGGATCAGGGGGTTGACACCGGAGTCGACGATTCGCGGCACAGCCGCAGTCACCTCGTCGAGGGTGGCGAAGGGGGCCATCACTGTCGCCTGGTGTGCCATGCGCGGGTGCAACTTGAGCGTGATCTCGGTCACGAGGCCGAGGGTGCCTTCACTTCCGACGATGAGCTGGGTGAGGTCGTAACCCGAGGTGGCCTTGACGAACTTCCCGCCGGTGCGGATCACCTCGCCGCCGGGCAACACGAACTCGACTCCGAGCACGTGGTGGCGGGTCACGCCGTACTTGATCGCGCGCATGCCCCCGGCATTGGTGTTCACATTGCCACCGAGGCTGGCCGAGTACTCACCTGGATAGACCGGGTACACCAGGCCGTGCTCGGCGATGGCATCGTCGAGTTCGTTCAATCTGATTCCGGGCTGGACCACGGCTACGTGGTTCTCGGTGTCGATCTCGATGATCGAGTTCATGGCCTCGAAGGAGACCAGCAGCGAATCCTCGGTGGGCACGACCGCACCCGAGAGCCCGGTTCCGGCGCCTCGTCCGGTAACCGGAATTCCGTTGTCGTCGGCGACACGGAGGATCGCTGAGACCTCGGCGGTGTCACGAGCGATGATGACCGCACCCGGGCTGACGCCCTCGACGGTGAGGCACTCGTCTCCGGCGTAGTCGTCTGCTGCAGAATCGCCATCGATGAGCCTTCCCTCGCCGCTGGGTCCGGGTAGTGCCCGGCTGAGTGTCTCGTGGACGGTGGTCATGTCGTGCCTCCTGCGGGCGACAGTCTGCCAAAGCCGGGGAAGCATCGCCGCCGCTACGGTGTTCACGTAGGCAGATCCCAAGAGCCGTTGGAGGCAGTGCAGTGCAGGTCGACAAGCTGACGATGGTCTACGACGCCGACAAGGGCCTCAAGGGCGAGGTCTCGTACCTGTTCGGGTTGATGAAGGGAAAGCACTGCGCGCTCTGCGACATCACGCATTCGGGTATCAGGCGAAAGAGCGATTTCGAACAGCTCACGTGTTCGCTCCCGGTGCCGGTGGAAGTGATCTACCGCAATCAACAGGATCCGGCGTTGGCGGAGTTCACCGGCGCCCAAGGAGCGGGAGCGGTCGTGGTGGCAAGCACAGAGGCGGGACTTCGGGTGTTGATGGACGACACAGCCCTGATCGACTGTTCCGGGGATGTCGACACCTTTGCTGCGGAGTTGGCTTCGCGCCTGTCCGAACTCCAGGCTGCACCGCTTTCCGCCGAGGTGAAGTGATACCCTTGGGGGTATGGACCTTCCCGAGCAAACAACGGACGAACTGATTCGGCGGCTCAAACGCGCCGAGGGACAGGTCCGCGCCGTCCAGCGGATGCTCACCGACGACAGCGACTGCCGAGAGATCGTCACCCAGATCTCCGCGGCTTCCAAGGCGCTCGACCAGGTCGGCTTCCGTTTGTTGGCAACGGGGATGGCCACATGTGCCGAGGATCCGGACCGGGCAGCGGCCGACGGCTACTCGGTGGAGGAGATCGAGCGGCTCTTCACCAAGCTCGCCTGAGTAGCCGAGCCGGTGGGCTGGGCCCGCAGGTCCTGGCCCCGTACGTGCGCCCCTAGGCTGATCGAGTGGCGAACACTCCAAGCG
>JBPCTP010000158.1:0-3415 GCA_051011615.1 Microthrixaceae bacterium
GGTATGAGGTGAGGGCATGGCGGTACCAGGCTCTCTCGAACGCCTCCGGGTCGGGGACGTTGCCGGCGCTCATCGCACCGCGGGCCTCGTTCACCGATTCGTAGCCATGACTGCCCAGGCGTTCGACCAACCCGCGTCTGATCGTCGCCGCCCGGCCCGGGCCGTGGCGCAGTAGGGCCGATGTGGTCATCACGGCGTCCGCACCTGCGAGGAGCGCCTTGGCTGCGTCGTCACCGTCGTACACCCCGCCACTCAGCGCGAGGGAGCAGGGCAACTGATCGCGCAGCAACGCCGTCCACCGCATCGGCAGAAGGATCTCCGACTGCGCCGACAGCTTCACATGGTCCACGACGGTGAGCGTGTCGAGGTCGATGTCGGGCTGCACGAAGCGGTTGAACAACACCAGTCCAGCTGAGCCGGCCTCCACGAGGCGCGTCGCCAGGTTCGCCAGCGCCGACCACCATGGCGACAGCTTCACCGACACCGGCACTTCGACCGACGCCACGACCTGTTCGGTGAGCTCCAGAACCCGTTGCTCATGTCCGGCCGGTGTCAGTGCGGCGTCCGCTGCGACCTGGTACGGATTCAGCTCGATCGCGGCTGCCCCCGAGTCGGCCATCATCGCTGCGTACTCGGTCCAGCCCCCGGGCGTGGTCCCGTTCAGCGACCCGAGGACGGGTATCGACAGCGCGTCGACGGCGGCCTCGAGGTGGCGCAGGTAGGGAGTCGGTCCGGTCCGGTATTCGTCCACCTCCGGGATGTAGGTGGCGGCCTCCACGAACGCTTCTGCTCCCTGGTGCAGGAGCATCTGAAGAGTGCGTGCATCCTGTTCGACCTCCTCCTCATAGAGGCTCGGCAGCACGACTGCTCCGACGCCGTTGGCCTCGAGGTCACGCATCGAGTCGAGGTCGCGGGTCAGTGGGGACGCAGATGCGACCAACGGCGTGGCCAACTCCAGTCCGAGGTAGGTCGTCGTCTCGTCGAGTCGGGAGTTGTCGCTCATGGGGTGACCTCGTCGTCGGCCCAGCGTTCCATCTCACCCATCTGCTCATAGAGGTTCCAGCGCTCGTCGATGTCGTGTTGGGCAAGCGCGAACAGGCGCTCCGCAGCCTTCGGGTTGGTGCGTTCCAGTAGCGAGAACCGGGCCTGGGATCGGGCGAACTCGGCGAAGGAGACACTGGGTGCCCTGGAATCCAGCCTCAGAGGGTGGTCCCCACGGTGTGCATGGCGGGGGTCGTAGCGCCACAGCGGCCAGTAGCCGGACTTCACCGCCATCTTCTGGTGCTCCGCACCCTTGGTCATGTCTATGCCATGCGCGATGCAGTGGGAGTAGGCGAGCACGAGGGAAGGCCCCTCGTAGGACTGCGCCTCGGTGATGGCACGCGTGGCCTGGAGGTCGTTGGAACCGATCGCCACCTGTGCGACGTACACGTTGCCGTACCCCGCGGCGAGCATGCCGAGGTCCTTCTTGCGCTGTTCCTTGCCACCAGACGCGAACTTGGCCACCGCCGCGCGGAAGGTCGCCTTCGATGCCTGGCCACCGGTGTTGGAATAGCCCTCTGTGTCCATGACCAGCACATTGATGTCGTGGCCCGAGGCGAGAACGTGGTCGAGTCCGCCGAAACCGATGTCGTAGGCCCAGCCGTCGCCGCCGACGATCCACACCTCGGTGTCGACCAGGTCGTCGGCCAGCGACGAGAGCGTGGCGGCACGGGGATCGTCGTGGCCGTCCAGGCGGCGACGCAGTTCCGCCACACGCTCGCGTTGAGCGGCACGTTCGGCGTCGCTTGTCTGCGGTGCTCCGGCCAGCATGCTCACCAACTCGTCGCCGATAACAGCGCCCAGTTCTGCGGTCAGCCGCTTCGCGGTTTCGGCACGCTGGTCGAGGGCGAGGCGGATGCCGAGGCCGAACTCGGCGTTGTCCTCGAACAGCGAGTTGGACCATGCGGGCCCACGGCCCTGCTGGTCGGACTTCCAGGGCGTGGTGGGCAGGTTCGCGCCGTAGATCGATGAGCAACCGGTCGCGTTGGCCACGACCATGTGGTCGCCGGCCACCTGTGTCAGCAACTTGAGATAGGGGGTCTCACCACACCCCGAGCAGGCGCCCGAGAACTCGAAGAGGGGCTCTCGCAACTGGACGCCGCGTGTCGTGAGTGGATCTGCGGCCTCAGGCGGCGCATCGGGAAGGGTGCCGAAGTACTCACTCGACACTCGCTGCGCGTCGAGCACGCCGGCGCGGTCCACCATGTTCAGGGCCTTGGTCTTCAGCTCGCTGCGTGAGCGGGCGGGGCAGATCTCCACGCACAGCCCGCATCCGGTGCAGTCGTCGGGGAAGACCTGCACGGTCAGCCGGTGGCCCTCGAAGAATTTGGCCTCCTTGCTCTGCATCGCTGCGGGCGCATCGTGGAGCAGGTCCGGCTCATAGGCCTTGGTGCGCACCGCCGCATGTGGACAGATCGCAGCACACTTCCCGCAGTCGATGCACAGCTCGGGCTCCCACGAGGGCACCTCGAAGGCGATGCCCCGTTTCTCCCAACGGGTCGTGCCGGGCGGGTAGGTGCCGTCCGGTGGGAAGACGCTCACCGGCAGCGAATCGCCACGGCCGGCCATCATCTCGGCGGTCACCTCGGCAACGAAGTCGGGCGCATCTGCGGTGACGAGCTGCACCCGGTCGGTGTCCTCGGGGACGGTGGTGGAGGTGGGCACCTCCAAGGCGCGGAGATGTTCGAGTGTTGCGTCTACCGCAGCACGGTTGGGACGCAGCACCGACTCGCCGAGCTTTCCGTAGTCGGCCTCGATGCGCGACTTGATGGCCCTTGACGCGGCAGCGGTGTCCGATGCATCACCGGCCAGAGCGGCGAGGTTCACGAAGCAGGTGAGCATCACCGTCGACACGATGCCGCCCAGACCCGCTTCGCGGCTGACCGAGGAGGCGTCGATGACGTGTACCCGCAGGTCTCGCTCCACGATGTGGCGCCGGGCGTCGCCGGGCAGCCGCTGCCATGTGCCAGCCGGTCCGTGGGGGCTGTTGAGCACCACTGTTGCGCCGTCGGTCGCACGTCCGAACAGGTCGTGGCGCTCCAACAGGGAGAACTGGTGGATGCCCACATAGTCGGCGCGGTCGATCAGCCAGGGAGCGTTCAGGCGTTCATCTGCGAATCGGAGGTGGGAGATGGTCACGGCTCCGGACTTCTTCGAGTCGTAGACGAAGTAGCCCTGCACATGGACGGCACCTCCGGGCCGGTCCGCGGCGATCTTGCATGCGTTCTTGGCGGCCCCGACCGTGCCGTCAGACCCCAGACCGACCAGAATCGCCGTTGTCACGTCCTCCCGCTCGGAGAAGCGGTCGGCCTCCACCGGTAGCGACAGGCCGGTCACGTCGTCGTTGATGCCGATGGTGAAGCGCTGCGGTGGG
>JBPCTP010000159.1:0-8685 GCA_051011615.1 Microthrixaceae bacterium
TTCTTGGCAGGTGCCTTGCGCTTGGCGGGTGCCTTGCGCTTGGCAGGTGCCTTCTTCTTGGCGGGAGCCTTCTTCTTGGCTGGTGCCTTGCGCTTGGCTGGCGCCTTCTTCTTGGCAGGCGCCTTGCGCTTGGCGGGTGCCTTGCGCTTCGCAGGTGCCTTCTTCTTTGCTGGGGCCTTGCGCTTGGCTGGTGCCTTGCGCTTGGCCGGTGCCTTCTTCTTTGCTGCCACTGATGCCTCCTCGGCGGGCTTCATGGTTTTGTTGGTTCCCGTACCTGCGTCGACGCCGTCCCCAACAGACGTCGGCGCTTCACGGTATCGGGAATCGACGTGATCGGCTCCCGATAGTGCAAGGACGATGCCTCTTCGAGGCGGGTCGTACTCCTGCACGATGAACGAGCGACGCTCTCCCAACTCGAGCAGCTCGCGGGGGCTGCGCGGTGGAGGGTCACCCATCGACTTGAGCGGCACGTAGCAGCGGACTCCATCGCAGTCCGCGTACGCGCCGTGTGAAGTGAACTCAATGACCTCGGCCTCGACGACAGCGCCGGGCTGGTGGTCGGTGATGAAGCCGAGAAACTTCTGTGGTTCGTTGATCGGCTCGACGTTCTGCGGCCGCCGGCGTCGCGAGCGCTTCGATGAGCGCGAACCTTCGGCGCTGTCACCTGCGGTGTCGCTCGACTTCTTGGCCAGCTTCTTCGAACCCTTCGCTGCGGCCGGCGACTTCTTGGCAGCAGCCTTCTTCGGTGCCTTCTGGGCCGGACCCTTCTGTGCGGACGCCTTCTTTTCAGGCCCCTTCTTCGCGGATCCCTTCTTCGCAGGGGCCGTTCGCCCGCCAGAGGTGTCCGAGGCCTTGCGCTTGGCATCGGCAGTGGCCCGGCGGCTGCGAGGACCCCGCACCGGGGTACGGCCGACGAACACCCAACCCACGCCCGGCACCGGCTTGCCTCCCACGAGGCGGCCCTCGTCGAAGAGCCACGGATACTCGGGATGGAATTCCTGAAAGGAGTCGTTCGAGAGGACCGTTGCGCCGCTGCGTTCGGCAACCATCAGGATGAACGCGTCACCGCGGCCGACGGTCCCGGCGGGCGGTGTGATGATCTCGCCCGCCTCGATCGCTGCCTCGTACTCATCGCGCTCGGACTGATCGATCCGGTTGGGAAAGGTCGCGTCCACCACAACCACGACGTTGTCGAAGCCGTTCTCCTTCAAGAACGCTTGCACCGCGTCGTCGAGTTGGGCGAGTGACGGTTCACTGCGACCCTCGGTCGCGATGTTGGACCCGTCGATCACCAAATGGGTTTCGGCCATGACGTGATCCAGTGAAGCAGCATTCGCGACCGCGTTCGCGGACATTGTCGTTCACCTACGATGCCGAGGTGATTCGTGCAGTGCTCTTCGACTTCGGTGGCGTCATCCTTTCGAGCCCCTTCGACGCGTTCGCGACCTACGAACAACGCGCGGAGCTCGCTCCCGGAACGATCCGCACGATCAACGCGACCAACCCCGACACGAACGCGTGGGCGCGCCTCGAGCGCGCACAGGTCGACCTCGACGAGTTCGTCGAGTTGTTCGAATCAGAGGCCCTCGAACTCGGCCACAGCGTTTCCGGCGCGGAGGTACTCGAATGCCTCAAGGGTGAGTTGCGCCCCGAGATGGTCAAGGCGATCCGGTTGCTGCGCGAGAGGTTCGCAATTGCCCTGCTCACCAACAACTTCCTCACCGGATCGCCGGACTGGTCGGCAGGAGGGAGCTTCGCCGAGTTGGTGGATCTCTTTGACGTCGTCGTGGAATCGTCGCGCGTCGGCTGCCGCAAACCCGAACGTCGGTTCTATGAACTGGCGTTGGAGGAACTCGACATCGCCGCCACCGAGGCGGTGTTTCTCGACGACCTCGGAATCAACTTGAAGCCCGCTCGTGAGATGGGGATGACCACCATCAAGGTTGAGGATCCGGCCGTCGCGCTCGTCGAGCTCGAGTCCGTCGTGGGTATGCCGCTCAGCTGATCGGAGCGAAAGCGGCCGCGAGGATCTGGTTCTGTTCCTGCACGTGAATGGCGTGGCTGCCCGTCGCCGGTGATGCCTCCGGCGTGCGGCCGACCCTGTGCACGCTGACCGATTCGTCCACGCCTTCGAACAGCAGGCCCTTGATTGAGTTCCACGGGCCCATGTTCGCCGGCTCTTCCTGGAGCCAGATGACCTCGCGAAGGTTGGGGTAACGAGCCAGCTCCGCTGCGAGCGCATCCGTCGGCCAGGGGTATAGCTGTTCGACCCTGATCACGGGGACCGAAACGCCCAACTCGTCGCGCTTGGTGAGTGCCTCGACCGCAACCTTTCCCGAGCCGAGAACCACGCGCTCTACCGCTGCAGGGTCCGCAACGGTGATGTCGCCAATGACTTCTTCGAACGATCCGGTGACGAAGTCGGTCATCGGTGAGCGCCACCGCTTGTCGCGCAGCCCCGACTTGGGAGTCGCCACCACCAACGGCGCCCGGCGGGTTCGGCGGACCTGGCGGCGCAGCAGGTGGAACATCTGCGCCGGGGTGGTCGGCTGGCACACCTGGATGTTGTCCTCCGCGCACAGGGTCAGGAAGCGCTCGAGGCGCGCAGAGGAATGCTCGGGGCCCTGCCCCTCGAATCCGTGGGGGAGCAGCATCACCAACCCGGAGGTCTGGTTCCACTTGTCCTCCGCCGCGACGATGAATTGGTCGATCGTGATCTGTGCACCGTTGGCGAAATCGCCGAACTGCGCCTCCCAGATCACCAGTGCCTCGGAGTTGGAGATCGTGTAGCCGTACTCGAAACCAAGTGCCGCGTACTCCGACAAAAGCGAGTCGTAGATCCACAGTTTCGATCCGTGCTCGTTCGCGATCCGGTCCAACGGGATGTGCTCCACGCCGGAGACGTAGTCGAACAGCGTGGAGTGTCGGTGGGCGAACGTGCCGCGCCTTGTGTCCTGTCCGGCGAAGCGCACGGACGTTCCCTCTGCCAACAGCGACCCGATTGCCAGACCCTCGGCAAGAGCCCAGTCCACGACGCCTTCGGAAGCCATCGTGGAGCGGGTTTCAAACTGCTTCGCGAGCTTCGGGTGCAGCGTGAAGTCGTCGGGCAGTGTGTCGAGCGCAGCGAGCACCTGGTCCAGCTGCTGTTCGGCCACGCCGGTGTTCACGTGCGGCAGTACGCCGCGATCGGGTGGCCTCGGGGCTGCGACGATCTCGGTTTCGGGTGCCGCGGAACGTGTCTCTTCCAGAGCACCCTGGAGCTTGGTCTGGAAGTCATCGAGCGCGGACTCTGCTTCGTCCAGGCTGATGTCGCCTCGGCGGACGAGGTTCTCCACGTAGAGCTTGCGGACGCTCCGCAGCTCCTCGATGGCGCGGTACATATTGGGTTGGGTGTAGCTCGGGTCGTCACCCTCGTTGTGTCCCTGGCGCCGGTAACACACCATGTCGATCACGACGTCCTTGTGGAAGCGCTGGCGGTACTCGAAGGCCAACTTCGCCACCCTCACGCACGCCTCGGGATCATTGCCGTTGACATGGAAGATCGGTGCCTGAACCGACTTCGCGATGTCGGTGCAGTACTCAGAGGAACGTGCCGATTCCGGGGGAGTCGTGAACCCGAGCTGGTTGTTGACGATCACGTGGATCGTGCCACCGACTCGGTATCCCTTGATCTGGCTCATTGCGAGCGTCTCGGCCACCACGCCCTGGCCAGCGAATGCGGCATCGCCATGCATCAGGATCGGCAGCACGGGGAAGCGCCGCTCCGGGTCGTAGGGAATCTGGTCCATTCTCGCCCGGGCCATTCCCTCCACGACCGGATTGACCGCCTCGAGATGAGAGGGGTTGGCAGCGAGCTGGATGGGTAGTTCCGCACCGTCGCGCGATTGGAACCTGCCGCTCTGGCCGAGGTGATACTTCACGTCGCCCGAGCCCTGGATCGAACTCGGGTCGAGGTAGCCCTCGAACTCGCGGAAGAGCTGGCTGTACGCCTTGCCCACAACGTTCACGAGCACGTTCAGCCGGCCGCGGTGCGGCATTCCGAGAACGGCGCTGTCGAGGCCGCCGTCGGCCGCACACTCGAGCACTGCGTCGAGCAACGGCACCAGGGACTCAGCGCCTTCCAGGCCGAACCGTTTCTGACCCAGGTACTTGGTGGCGAGGAACTTCTCGAGCGCCTCGGCACCATTGAGCTTGCCGAGGATGTGGCGCTGGTCTTCGTTCTCGAGACGAATGGAGGTGCCCTCGACCTCTTCCTGGATCCACCGCTTCTCGGCGGGGTCCTGGATGTGCATGTACTCGATGCCGACGGTGCGGCAGTAGGCATCGCGCAGCACATGGAGGATGTCGCCCAGGGCCATGTGCTCATCGGGACCGATCCGGGCGTAGATTCCCTGCTCGCCTCCGGTGCGGAACCTGCGGTCGAGGTCCCAGATGGTCAGCCCATAGGTGGCGGGGTCGAGTTCGGAGTGCATCTCGGGGTGCTCGGCCGAGAGCGGATCCAGGTCTGCGATCAGGTGGCCGCGTACTCGGTGCATGTTGATGAGGGTGGACACCTGCATCTGCTTGGCGATCTGGGTGTCCTCACGATCCGAGCCGTGAACGTCGCGCCGCCACTGGACTGCTTCGTAGGGCACTCCGAGTGACTCGAAGATGTGGTCATAGAAGCCCTCTGCTCCGAGCAGGAGCTCGTCGACGGCCTTGAGCAGCAAGCCTGACTCGGCGCCCTGAATGATCCGGTGGTCATAGGTGGAGCTGATCGTGATGACCTTCGATACTCCGATGTCCGCCAGGGTTTCGGGGTCTGCCCCCGCGAAGCCGGTTGGGAAGGTGAGGCTCCCGACGCCGATGATGGCACCCTGTCCGGGCATGAGCCGCGGCACCGAACGTTCGGTGCCGATCGTGCCGGGGTTGGTGAGCGTGACGGTCACGCCTGCGAAGTCGTCCACGCCCAACTTGTTGGTCTTGGCCTTGCGGATCATCTCGTCGTAGTGGGCGGCGAAGTCGGCGAAGTCCATCGTGTCGGCATTGCGGATGCAGGGGACGATGAGGGTGCGCGACCCGTCGGGCTTCTCCATGTCGACGGCCAGCCCGAGGCCGACGTGTTCGTTGCGTACGATGCGCGGTTCGCCCTCGGGGCCCTCGACGAAGGAGTTGTTCACTGTCGGAACATGCTCTGCTATCGCCTTCACGAGGGCGTATCCGATCAGGTGGGTGAAGCTGACCTTCCCGCCGCGGGTGCGTCCCAGGTAGCCGTTGATCACGCGGCGGTTGATCTCGAGCAGCTTGGCGGGCACTTCTCGGTAGGAGGTGGCCGTGGGCACCGCGAGGCTGGCCTCCATGTTGGCCACGATTCTCGCTCCGACACCCCGAATCTGGTCCCCGGGCGGCTCGGGCTTTTCGTCGGCCTTCTGTTCCGCCTTGGACTGTTCAGAAGTCCCTGCTGGAGTTGTCGCAGCGGCAGGTGTCGTGGAGCCACCAGGCGCCGCGCCCTGGCCGTTGGTCGGCGCAGGTTCGCTGCGGTGTGTTCCCGGTGGGTGGTAGCCGGCGAAGAAGTCCTGCCAGCTCTCGCTCACCGAGGCCGGGTCCGAGCTGTACTGCTCGAACATCTCCTCCACGAGCCATGCGTTGGGCCCGAGCTTGCCATCGGAGGTCTCGTTGGCCGCGGGAGGGACGTTGCCGGCAGTGTCGGTCACGTGCTGATCCTACCGGCGAGCCACGACTCGGCCATCTGCGGACGCTTCGGACGCATTCTGGGGCGTCGGGTAGGCGGAGGACCGCATCGTTGCCCGCTAGTGTCCGCGCTGTGCTGGTGGCCACCTGGAACGTCAACTCACTCAACGCCCGGCTACCCAGGGTCACCGAATGGCTCGAGGCGGTGCAGCCAGACGTGCTCTGCATGCAGGAGACGAAGCTGGCGGATGACAAGTTCCCGGCGCTCGACTTCGGTGCGCTGGGTTACGACTCCGTGCACCATGGCCAAGGTCGCTGGAACGGCGTGGCCATCCTCTCCAGGGTGGGCATCGAGGACGTGGTGAACGGATTCGATGACGGCCGCGAGCCGGATCCCGACGCACGGGCGGTGTGGGCCACCTGTGGGGGTGTTCGGGTGTGCAGCGTGTATGTGCCCAACGGCCGGTCCCTCGAGGACGACCACTACACCTACAAGCTCGACTGGCTCGGACGCCTTCGGGCACACCTCGACGCCCATCATTCACAAGACGAACCGCTGGTGGTTCTCGGTGACTGGAACATCGCACCGACTGATGAAGACGTCTGGAGTGCAAAGGCATTCGACGGCAGCACCCACGTGAGCAAACCCGAGCGTGAAGCGCTCGCGAATGTCTCCGAGTGGGGTCTGGTCGACACACTGCGCCAGCGGTATCCCGAACCCGGCATCTTCAGCTACTGGGACTACCGCAACGGTGACTTCCACAAGAAACGCGGCATGCGCATCGACTACCTGCTCAGCTCCGGTGCCCTGGCGGCGCAGTGCCGCCATGATCTGATCGACCGAAATGCGCGCAAAGGCCAGAAACCCTCCGACCACGCGCCGGTGTTGGCCGAGTACGACATCTGATGAGTGCTTCCGCAGACCAAGGCCCCGAGGTAGATCCAGACCAGCCCCGGTCGGTGCGAGTCGACGGAATGGCCGGGCTGGCACCCACGCCCGAACGCGTGAACCTGCGGCGGCTGGCCGCAGCTATGCGCACGATCACCACGCGGCTCGTGACCACAACTGCAGCCCCCGAGCAGCTGGCCGACGCAGCGGATCAGCTCGAACAGATCGCTGACTCCCTCGCTCAGCTCCCCATCGGGCAGATCTATGAGGGTTTCAGTGAAGCGGCGAACGCCGGGGCTGCGCTTCGCGCCATGGCCGAGTCACGCGATGAGAATGACCCCGAACGGTTCGCATTCTTCGACCACAGCCCGATCATCGGACTCGCCAATCCGCTGTCCCCACCGATGGAGATGAACTACGACCCGGCCGACCCGTCGGTGCTGTGGGCCAGCGCCACCTTCGGGCCTGCCTACGAGGGCCCACCCGGGTGCGTGCACGGCGGATACGTGGCGGCGGTCTTCGACGAACTGCTGGGGGCCACGCAGTCGCTGTCGGGCACCCAGGGCATGACTGCTCACCTGGAGGTCGACTACCGCAGCCCTACGCCCCTGGGGGAGGAGCTGACGTTGCGCGGCTGGCTGGATGGTACCGAGGACCGGAAGATCTGGGCTCGAGCAACACTGCACGCAGGCGACCGGCTGTGTGCTGAGGCAATGGCGTTGTTTCTCGCGTTCCGCCCGGGTGCGTTCGAGGCCATGCTCGACGCCCGCGACCCCGAGTAGTCAGCGGCTCGGTGCCGCTGAAGCTTCGGAAACGAGGCGGAGCAGGTCGGGTCCGAAGCGTTCGGCCTTGACCGCCCCTATGCCCGGCAGATCCAGGAGTTCCGCGGTGCTCTTGGGTCGGGCCTCCGCGACGGCAGTCAGCGTCGCGTCATTGAACACGACGTACGCGGGAACGCCTGCGGCGGATGCCTGGGTCTTCCGCCAGGCCCGCAGTGCCTGGAACAGCGGACGATTCGCGTCAGCAGGGCCGGCCTGCTTGCGAAGCGACGCCTTGGTGTTCTTGTTGCGTGCCGACGGCTTGCCGGGGGCACGTGATGGCTCATCGCCGAGTCCGCGGCGGATATCGTCCAGCCACGGCGACGCACTGCGGCGAAGCGAGCGGCTCCCGAAGGCGCGCCGCTGGGCCCAGGAACAGTGCAGTTCTTCGCGCGCCCGGGTGATTGCCACATACAGCAGTCGGCGTTCCTCCTCGAGGGCGTCTGGGTCGTCCTCGGCGTGGTGAATGGGGACGTATCCCTTTTCGAGGCCAGCGATGTGCACGACCGGCCACTCCAGACCTTTTGCGGCATGGAAGGTCACGATCTCGACCGCATCACCTGCGGCGTCGGTGTCGTCGAGGGTGTCACGAAGCCACGACGCGAACTCGGCTGTGCCACCGCTCGGATCGAGTGCAAGGTACTCACGCCCGAGGCGAACAAGTTCGGCGAGGTTCGCCAGTCGGTCCTCGGTGTAGTTCGATCCGGCGTCGTCGGTGCCCACATTCACAGTGCGTTCCCAGTCCGCAACGAAGTCGGTAACCGAGGTTGCGCTGCGCAGGTCGCGCAACGCCGCCTTTGTCTCGGGTTGGTCGAGCAGAGAAGTGGATCCGCGCACGCGGTGTGGGATGCCCGCTGAGCCGAACGCCTCGGCCAGCACAGCAGCCTGTGCGTTGGTGCGCACAAGGACTGCCTGGTGGTGCCAAGGGTCGCCCGGACGGTGCGAGTCCCGGCACCGTCGCGCGATTGCACGGGCCTCGGATGTCTCGTCCTCGAAGGACCGGACATCGGGCCGCGGGCCCTCGGGGCGGTGCGGCCGCAGCCGCATCAGCCTGGCGTGCCCGGCAGCCAGCACGGAGTTGGCCGCAGCGAGGATCTCGGGCGTGGAGCGGTAGTTGTCCGAGAGCGTGACGGTTTCCGAGCCCGGCCAGTAGGTGTCGAAGTCGACCAGGTAGCCCGCATCCGCGCCGTTCCACGCGTAGATGGCCTGGTTGGGATCGCCGACAGCGCAAAACGACGACTCCGGGCCGAGCCATGCGGAGAGCAACTTGTGCTGGAGCGGGTTCACGTCCTGGAACTCGTCGACGTA
>JBPCTP010000160.1:0-3877 GCA_051011615.1 Microthrixaceae bacterium
ATTCCGTCACCGGAATCGCCTGCCAGTCGAATCACCACGTCAGTGATGACCTCGCTGGGCTTGTCCTCTGTCGCAGTAGCTGCGCCCGCATCGTCGTCGGTCACGGCTCAGTCACCCCTTTGTGAAATCCGTGTGCATTCCGTGCTGCACCGTACCAACTCGTTGACTCCCCCACGACCGCGCCCAACGGCACCCGGGGGGCCGCTCACTCGGAGATCTCGATTCAGCCGAGTTCCAGCGCCCGACGGCGCCCTTCCAGCACGGCCTCGTAGACCGTCCGTGGGGCGACGCAATCACCGGCGGCAGCGATCCGGTGACCCAGGCGGCCGGCGAGTTGGGCCTCCAGCTCACCGTTGGGCAGCCGAGCGCCGGCATCCACGACCGCGACCGCTTCGACGCTGACGTCCTCGCCACCGAAACGGTCTCGCAACACCGCCCTGCCATTGGCCACTTCTGCCAGCGTCTTGCGCCGGTGCATGTGGACGCCGGCCTGGGCGAGGCGCGCATTGGCCGGGCCCAGATCGCCTGCGCGCGCCAACTCGTTGCCCACGATGTAGTCCTGGGTGGCGATGTGGACCTCGCGGCCCGCGGCGGCCAGCAGCTCTGCAACTGCGACACCAGTCGGCCCGCCGATGGGATCCCAAACCAGCACCGCACCATCCGGCAGGTCCCCAGCTGGGGGGGTAATCAGCACGGCTGCTGCAGGGATGACCAAGGCAGCATCGGCGACCGATCCAGCGGTGATCTCAGCAGGCCGCCCACCGACGGCGACGATCACATGGGAGGCCTCCGCAGCATCGTCTGGATCCACGTCGGTGCCGGTGGCAACCTCCACGCCGAGTCGCCTGCACTCGGCCTCCTGCCATTCGCCGAAGGCGGAGAACCGTGACCGACCGGGCTGGGCTGCGGTGGCTGCAAGGCTGCCGCCAACGTTCTTGCTGCGTTCTGCGACCTTGACCCGGTGGCCTCGCAATGCCGCGACGCGGGCTGCCTCCAGTCCGGCCGGACCAGCCCCGACGACCAAGACGTCCAGCGGCGACAGCGCCTTGCCTTCAACAGGAGTGTCCTCGGTCTCGTGGCCGCTGAAGGGCTCAACCGTGCAACTTACGATCGGGTTTCGGTTGTCACGCACAGCGCACATCTGGTTGCAGAGCACACACGGCCGCACTCGCTCCGATTCCCCGGCCTCGAGCTTGGAGACCAACAGCGGGTCGGCGATGTGCGCGCGGGTCATCTCAACGGCTGCGACAGGACCGTCACCCACCACCGACTCGGCCTGTGAGGGATCCACGATCGACCCCTGGACCACGACCGGCACATCGCTCACCTCGCCGAGCGCAGCGGCGACCGCATTGGCCAGTTCGATGTTGAAGCCCGCTTCGGCATGCCCATCCGGTCGGGTCGCGCCGGCGGAGAAGATCGAGCCCTTGACCACGGTGAGCATGTCGTAGGCAGGCCCTGCCGGGTCGCCCAGCAGGTCCACGGCCAGCTCCGGTGCCTGCTCGGGCGTGATGCCAGCCCACGGCGCCAACTCATCACAGGAGAGTCGCAGGGCCACCGCAGCGTCGCCGACTGCGTCGCGAACCGCTGAGAGCACACCGTCGAGAAAGAGCGTACGGTCCTCGCCCCATTGGTCCCCGCGGGTATTGGTCAGCGCCGAGAGGAACTGTCGAGCGAGTGAGAACTGCCCGGCATTGATCTCGACTCCATCGCATCCCGCTGCAACCGCCGTGGCTGCGGCCTCGGCAAAGCCCGCGATGACTGCCTCGATGTCGTCGTCCTCCATCACCTTGGGTACTTCGCGGGTATTCACCTCGGGCACGGGGCCCGGCGCCCAGAGTTCGCGCTGGGACCAGTGCGAAGTTCCCTGGCCACCAGCGTGGCCCAACGCAGCGAACACAAGGCTGCCGTACTCGTGGCAGGCCTGGGCCACCTCGGCCCACCCGGCGGCGCATTCGGACGCGAGCGGAGCACGTTCGTAGGGCCAGTCGGAGTCGTGAACCGATGCTTCCTCGGTCACGATCACACCGGCGCCGCCCGATGCCCGTCGTGCGTAGTAGGCGACATGGCGATCCGAGATCGTGCGCCCGCGCCCCAGGTTGGTCTCGTGGGGCCCGAAGACAATCCGATTGGGCGCAGTCAGCCGACCGATGCGAAACGGGTCGAGCAGACCCCCGAACTCCTCTGGCACGCCTTCATCGTCGCGGACGGGGCGCGTCGCAGGGGAATCCTGCGCATCGGCGCTGAGGCGCTGCGGCAGCGACAATGATGTTGCGATGCAACCGGGCGAGTCGCGAGACCTGTGGCACCTGATCGAAACCGTCCATGCGATCACCTACTTCGAGCCGGGCTGCCGCCAAGCTCGTCTGGACGTCGGCTTCAAGGGCTTCTGGATGGGTTACTTCGCCAGTCGGGCGGCACCACTCGGTGAGGTCGGCCCCGGCGCCGTCGAAGCTATCTTCGGCGGCTTCGAACCAGCGATGGTACTCAAGGCGCTACCTGATGCCTGGGACTGCGCGAAGCCGCAAAAGGCTCTGGATGCGCGGGCTGAGGCAGCGGCCGCGGCCATCCGTGAAGCAGCGTCTGCGGCTGGTATCGATGATTGCGAAGACCATGCCGCCGGCCTGCTCGATCCTCTCGACCGCGTCATCGAGGCAGCCGACCCACTGGCGCGTCCCCTGTTCGCCGCGAACCGCACTCTGATGTACGACGACCCGGTTGCGGACCTCTGGCAGATGTGCACCTCCCTGCGGGAACACCGCGGAGATGGCCACGTGTCCGTGCTCGCCGTGGAGGGCTTCGGAACGTGTGAGGCACACGTTCTGGCAGCCGCAGCCAACGCCGTGGAACCCGCAGTGCTTCGGGACAACCGGGGGTGGTCCGAGATGGACTGGACCGACGCCGAGGGAACCCTGCGCGCCGCTGGCGTCATCGAGACCGGCGCGCTGACCCTCACCGAACGCGGCCGCAAACTGCATGACCACATCGAGACCCGCACCGACGAGCTCGCAGCGCCGCCGTATGCGGGCATCGGTGAGTCCGGTCGGGACGTGATCCGCGACGGACTCATCCCCTTCGCCGCTGCGGTGGCCGAGGCCGCATGGATTCCATTCCCCAACCCAATCGGCCTGCCGGAGGTCGTCTGATGATCAAGCCCTCACACGTCGGACTCTGCACGCCCGACCTCGACGCGACCACACGTTTCTTCGTGGAAGGACTCGGCTTCGAGGCAGCCGACGGCTGGGACCTCGACTCAGAGACACTTCCAGGTCTTCCCGCTGCGCTGGAGGTCGAACCGGAACCCGGGCGTGCCGTCTCCGTGCGCTCGCAGATGGTGCAGCGAGATGGATTCGCCGTGGAACTGCTCGGTTACACATCCCCCCGGCCGAGCGGCGTGCCGTCGCAGAGCCGTGGAACCATCGGCCTCACACATCTCGCCTTCTGGGTGGACGACCTCGACGCATGCGTCGCAACAGCACTCGCCGCCGGCGGCACCCTCGTCGAGTCGACCCGGAGCAACCCCGGCGTCGAGCTGGTCTTCATGACAGATCCAGCCGGTGTGCGCATCGAGATGATGGAACTGCCGACCTGACGCTCACGTCCTGAACACAAGTGCAAAGGTTGTGCACGGAGGTCAGACATGGCACGTCCGATGGACCGCAACGCTTCCAGCGCACCGGGTGACTGGTACGTCGACACCAACTGCATCGACTGCGATGCGGCCCGTCACGTAGCACCAGGCTTGATTGGCACCGACGAAGACGGGAAGTCGGTCTTCCTTCGCCAGCCCGAAGACGAGGAGGACCTCCAAGCGGCCTACCGGGCGCTGCTCGTGTGCCCGACCCGCTCGGTCGGCAACGAAGAGATCAAGCGGCCC
>JBPCTP010000161.1:0-2567 GCA_051011615.1 Microthrixaceae bacterium
CTGTCGTAGTGGTCGTCGCGTCCATAGCGCAGCGCCTTGACGTTCAGCGCGGCTTCCGCGTCGGCGACGGTCACCAGCGGCGGCTGGGCGCGCTCCGCTGCCAAGGCCACGGCCACCTCCACGCTGGTGAGCACGTGGCGTCCGTCGCCACCTGCCCGGGCCACCAGATGGTCGAGGGCCTCAGCTTCCGCAGTGGCACCTTCCATCTCGAGGCCTCGGAGCAGCAGCGTCTCGATGTCGGCGTCGGCCAGGGGCTCGAGCCGGAACAGGGTCGACCGAGACATGAGGGGCGCGTTGACCTCGAAGTACGGATTCTCCGTGGTGGCGCCGATCAGCACGATCAGACCGGATTCGACTGACGGCAACAGCGCGTCCTGTTGAGCCTTGTTGAAACGGTGGACTTCGTCGAGGAACAGGATCGTGCCCTGCTCCCTCTCCCCCAACCGCTGCTCAGCCGCAGCGATCTCGCCGCGTACGTCCTTCACCGTGGCATTCACGGCCGAGAGCTGGACAAATCGTTTCTCGGTGGACTTGGCCACGAGTTGGGCGATCGTCGTCTTGCCGGTGCCGGGTGGGCCCCACAGGATGGCGGACGACAAGCGGTCGCTCTCGATCAGAGCCCGAAGGGGCTTGCCTGGACCAAGCAGTTGCGTCTGGCCCACGACCTCGTCGAGATTCCTGGGGCGCAGCCGCGCAGCCAGGGGAGCTTGTCTTTCGAGCCGTGCCGCGGCCGATGCCGCAAACAGATCGTCAGCCACTCGACGATCCTGTCACCCTCAAGTGGACTGCGGAAGGAGTCGGAGTCCGAGTTCCTCCAGGTGTCTGGGGTCGATGTCGGTCGGGGCGTTGGTGAGTGGGTCGGCACCGGATTGGGTCTTGGGGAAGGCAATCACCTCACGGATGTTCTCCTCGCCAACGAGCAGCGCGACCAGCCGGTCGATGCCAAAGGCGAATCCGGCATGAGGCGGAGCGCCATACTGGAAGGCGTCGAGCAGGAACCCGAAACGACGCTGCGCTTCATCGGCGGCTATCCCGAGGAGCGAGAAGATCTGGCGCTGGATGTCGGGACGATGGATCCGCACGCTGCCAGAACCCAGCTCCCACCCGTTGAGCACCAGGTCATAGGCCTGCGAGCGCACTTCCAGAAGGTCCTCGGGACGTCCCGATTCGAGCAGTTCGACATCGTCGGGATGGGGCATCGTGAACGGATGATGCGCCGGAATCGGTGCTCCTGACTCGTCGAGGTCCTCGAAGAGTGGGAACTCCACGACCCACAGGAAGTTGAGGCCGCCCTCGTTGACGGGCGGACGTCCCAATTCGAGCCGTAACAGGCCTAGGACGTGTTGGCAGACCCGGCGCCGGTCGGCAACCAGCAGCAGCAGATCACCGGGGACCGCCGCAAGCGTCGCGACCAGGCCTTCGGCCTCGTCGTCCGACAGAAACTTGGCAATAGGCGAGTTCAGGCCGTCGTCGGTGACTCTGAACCAGGCCAGGCCCTTGGCCCCCCACCGCTGGGCCGCCTCAGTGAGTTCGTCGAGACGCTTCCGGGTCGTGCCCTCGGCGCCGCCCTCGACCTTGATGCCCTTGACGCAGTCCGCCTTGAAAGCGTTGAAGTCTGTTGTCGCAAAGACCTCGGTCAACTCCACGAGTTCCATGCCGAAGCGGGTATCGGGTTTGTCGGACCCAAAGCGCTCCATGGCATCGTGCCAGGTCATGCTGGGGAATTCGGAAGGCGCCTCGCCGGTCACAGCCTCGGCAACCGCTCCAACGGTGTGGCTGATGAACTCGATCACCTCGTCCTGGCCGACAAAGGACGCTTCGGCGTCGAGCTGGGTGAACTCGAACTGGCGGTCCGCCCTGAGGTCCTCGTCGCGCATGCAGCGGGCCAGTTGGTAGTACCGGTCGATGCCACCCACCATGCACAGCTGCTTGAAGATCTGAGGGCTCTGCGGCAGGGCGTAGAAGTTGCCTGGGTGCAGGCGGGACGGGACCACGAAATCGCGCGCCCCTTCCGGTGTGGACGCGATGAGCATCGGCGTCTCGATCTCGACGAAACCCTGCTCCTCCATAGCGGCCCGGACGGCGCTGTTGACCCGGGCGCGGGTCCGGAGGTTGTGCTGCATCGGGGCGCGTCTCAGGTCGATGTAGCGGTGACGCAGTCGCAAGGTCTCGTCAACGTCGACGCGATCGTGCAACGGGAACGGCGCCGGTTCGCTGCGGCTGAGCAACTCGACCTGACAGTCGCCGACCTCGACCTCGCCGGTCGGCAGGTTCGGATTGACGGTTCCGTCGGGCCGGGCTCGCACCACCCCGGTGATCGCCACGACGTACTCGCCGCGCAGGTCGAGCTTCTCGTCGACGACGCACTGGGCCACACCGGTGTGGTCCCGCAGATCGATGAAGGCCAGATGTTCGCTGTGGACCCGGCGGGTGTCGACCCAGCCGCAGACGGTGACGGTTCGCCCGATGTCGGACGCGCGCAAGGCGCCGCAGTAGTCGGTGCGCATGGTCATGAGGGATTCTCCGGGGAGTTGTAGGGAGTGTTCTGCAGGGACGCGAGGAGCGAA
>JBPCTP010000162.1:0-5601 GCA_051011615.1 Microthrixaceae bacterium
AACTGCGGCTGTGTGTAGGACAGGAACGGCATCACGTAGATGTCTGCATCCCAGAAGTACTGGCCCTCGTAACCGGTGCCCGTGCGTCCCTTGGCCGGAAAGCCCCGCCCGTCGGCCCGGGCGGTCGCCTGGTGGAGCTGGAACAGGTTGAAACGCACCATCGATTGGGCGTCGGTGCAGCCGTCGATCTTCACATCGGCAATGTCCCAGAAGCGCTGCATTCGTTCGCCCTGGAGCTGTCCCAGTCGTTCGATGCCGACATGGATCGCCCGGTTGAGGGTCTGTTCGACCCGGAAGGCGAGTTCCTGGGCGCTGGTGCGATGCGACGTGTGATACGCCGCGAACTTCTGCACCCTCACCGGTACTCCCGGCTGTGCGTCGATGATGGAAATGCTCTGGATGCCCTCTTCGTCGGCCTCTATCCGGCGCTCGATCGGTACCTGTTCGTCGAAGACGTGGTCGACTCCGCAGCCCAGCGCCATTCCCGAACCGCGGGTCCTCATCGTGAGGATGCCGCGGTCGTCCTCGGCGTACTGGGAGATCGGTTGAAGGACCCCCTCCTGTGTCTTGGCCCTACGCGGGTCGTGTTCGCCGGCGGCGTCGCGCCTGGCCCTGGGCAGCGCAAGCTCGGATGCGATGGTCACCGTCGCCGGGGCGTCCAGCATCTCCACCTGGTAATCGAGCACGAAGACAGGTCGGTGTTCCAGTGATGCGAAGCGCCTCGTCCTCAGCGCAATCCGCCGGCCATCCGCGGTCTCGAACTCGACCTCCCGGGTGACGATGCCGGCGCGCCAGTCCAGCGTGCGCTTGGAGCTCTTGACGCGGTCGTTGTCCATCCGGAACGGCTCGTCGTCGATGTAGAGCTTCATCGTGGTCGGATCCGGAACGGGCACGATCGTCTGGCCGTTCTTGGCGAAGCCGTAGGCGGCCTCGCCGTAGACGATCGGCCATGTCTCGTGGAACCCGTTGATGAGCGTGGCCCTCTCGTGGGTGGGTTCGTCCTCCTCGAACGCGCCTCGCACCCCGAGGAATCCATTTGTCACCGCAAACAGTGTCTCGGCCTCTGCGATGTGGCGGCCACGCCGGTCGCGGTGCACGAGGCTGTCGGAGTTCCAGTCGAAGTCGGGGAACTCGGAGCGCTGCTGGGCGAAGCCGGACATCGCACGTTCCCACAGGGGGGTCTTGTTCACCGTCTCAGTATGTCGCGAGGTCGAACGATCCGTCTGCAGCGGCCATCGGGTCTGCGGCGGCACCGGGCAGTCGTGGGTCCCCACGTCGCATCTAGGGTGTGCTGACCGACCACCCTGATCCCCGACATGACCCGCACCCCGCTGCCACGCCTACTCGCCGACATCAGGTCCTGCGTGGTCTGTGCGGGGCATCTCGAACACGGCCCGCGGCCGATAGTGCAGGTCGGCGCCGACGCACGCATCGTCATCATCGGCCAGGCGCCGGGACGTCGAGTCCACGAATCGGGTGTCCCGTGGGACGATCCCAGCGGCCGGACATTGCGACGATGGCTCGGCCTCACCGACGAACAGTTCTACGACCCGGACACCGTTGCGCTCGTGCCCATGGGCTTCTGCTACCCCGGATCTGGCCCATCGGGCGACAAGCCGCCTCGTCCCGAGTGCGCACCGCTCTGGCACGAGTCCGTACTCGAACACATCGGCACTGACCGCCTCGACATAATCATCGGTGCCCATGCCCAGAAGCGATACATCGAGGATCGCAGGAAGAACCTCACCGAAACAGTCGCCAGCTGGGCCGACTACCTCCCGGGGCAGGTAGTCCTCCCTCACCCCTCCCCGCGCAACAAGCCCTGGCTCACCAGGAATCCCTGGTTCGAGGAGGAGACCATTCCCGCGGTCCGAAGGCGCGTGCTCGAAACGCTCGGGTGATGCGCCAGGCGACCGAGTGAGAGGCTGGGGCTCATGCGCGCCCCGAATGTCCTGATGTTGGTGACCGACAACCAGTCGCCCGACTCGCTCGGTTGCTACGGCAACACCGAGCACGAAACCCCCCACACCGACCGACTCGCCCGCGAAGGAACGCTATTCCTGCGTGCATTCTGTACGAACGGGCTGTGCTCGCCGAGCCGGGCATCGATCCTCACCGGCCTGATGCCCAGCCAACACGGTGTGCACCTGGCCATGCCCGATGACGAGGTGGTTCCCAAGGAGGCCGGCTATGACACCACCCGCGAGTTTCGTTCCATCGCCCAGACGCTTCGCGACTCCGGGTACGCCACCGCCATGGTCGGCAAGTGGCATCTGGGTGACCACCAGACGCCGGGCAACGGATTCGACCACTGGGTTGCGCTGCCGAAGGGCCACACCACCGACTTCCACGACAACCGGTCTGGGTGGGCGACCCGGGTGGTGGGGGTGGCCACTACGAACACGTCGAGGGCCAGCACATCGTGGAACACTTCAGCGACCGGGCCATCGACTACATCTCCCGGCGAGACGCAGACCAGCCGTTCTTCCTCCAGGTCAACTACGACGGGCCGTATGTCCTGCCGCCGACGGTCGTCGGTGCCGATGAGCGCAATCCGTTCCATGAGCGATTCGCGAACACGGAGTTCAAGGCCTTCCCGCCACTCGACGAGCGGTTGGTCGCGTCGGTGCAGATGCCATTCGACTTCGATCTCGACCCGGATGAGGAATACACACTCGAGAGCGTCTTCAACAATCTCTGGTGGACCGTGCGGTGCCACAACGACCAGGCCACCCGCGCCAACATCGCGGCACAGAACGCACTGGTCGACCACGCCGTCGGCCGGGTCGTCGACCACCTCGAGGCCGAGGGTCTGACCGAGGACACCCTCGTGATCATGACCACCGACCAGTCCAACCCCTATGGCCAGCGAGGTCTGTGGGGACACCCGCCATGGACCGACCCGCCGTTCGTCCACGACGTCACCATGAACGTACCCCTGATCATCCGGCGACCGGGCACCCTGCCGGCCATGCGGGTGAACGACCGGGTCGTCTCACACGTCGACCTGCTCTCGACCATCCTGGAGCACGTCGGCCTCGGCGACATCGAGGTGACCGGCTCACCGGGGCACAGCCTGGAGCCGATGTTGCACGGTCGAGGTGACACCTGGGTCGACGAGGCGTTCTTCGAGGCGGAGTCGGCACGTTCCATACGCACTCCCGAATGGCTCTACACCGAACACTTCGAGAATTCCGGCCCGACCGAGCTGTACGACCTGGTGGCTGATCCCCAACAGTGGACCAACGTGGCCGACGAACCCGCCTACGCGGAGGTGGTGGCCGGACTCGGCGACCGGCTCACGGGGTTCTTCGAGCAACACTGCGATTCCCGGTACGACCTCTGGAACGGCGGAACCGGGCAGGCGATGGTGAGCCGCTACCTGCTGTTCAAGGAACGCTGGGGCGACGAATGGGAGCCCACCGTGACGGTGGGCCCCCGATTCGCCGATTGATGTGACTTCTTGACCGGGAGGGCCTGTTCAGCCCCTTGTGGCGGGAATCCGCTGGGTGCCCCCGGTCGTGCAGCCATCCACGTTGTAGGAGGCGATGTTCGACTCGGCCATGTGCGGTGAGAACACCTCTATGTAGAAGTACCCCTGGACGTTGTCGCCCTCCTCGGCGGCGTAGCCACCGATCTCTCCGTCGTCGTGCGCCGTGAGCTCACCCGGAGCACCGCCCACGGCGTGGAGTCCGGTGCCGAGAGCGATTGGCTCGAGTTCGATGTGGTTGTCGAGCATCGCCACCTGGGTGAGGTCGACATCGACATTGAACACCTGGCTCTTGTGGCCCAGCTCGTCGACGAAGCGGTAGGAGACCCCACCGGGACCGTTGGTCGTGATGGTGCCCGAGAGGTGGAGCAGACAGGCATCCCCTTCATCCTCGAGCGCAGAGAGTGTGACCGCATTGACGTGAAATCCCTCGGTCAGTCGGCCGGGGCCGGGACCGGGTCGCGTGGGCTCCTCCGGAAGGACGGCGTCGCGCCAGTTGGGTTGCTCGTCTCCGGGCTCGGCACCGATCGGCAGGTACACGATCTCCACTGGGTGGCCACCGGCGGTCGTGCGCCAGTCCACTCGACCGAACAGTCCCTGGAAGCCGGTGATCTTGCGGCACTTCACTGTGGCGCTGAGGATCGCGATCTGGTCCTGGATGTGACCGAGGCTGCGCGCACCCTCTTCTGAGTGGCCCGCCTCCATGCGCATGGCGATCTTGTCCTCGCCCCACTGCAGCACATCGTCGGCACCCCAGTGGGCATCCGCGAAATCGTTCACGTCCTGGTGGAGTGCCACGTTGCGGAACGGAATGGTGCGGTTGGAGTGGTTCACGGGCTGGGGCCAGGGGACGTCGCCATCGCCGAGACCGGCACCGTCGGCGCTCGTGCTGGCACCGGTCGTGCCCCCGTTGCGCATGGATGCGGCGTTGAGGCGGAAGCTCGTTCCGCACTGTGCGGAGAAGCCGGTCTGCATCCAGACGTCATCGGTGTCGGTGGAGGTGCCACTCAGGTGGGTGAACCGGTATTCGCCGTCCACCAAGCTCTGGTGAACGTAGATGGCGTTGGACTTGCCGTTGCCGTGGTCCGGCAGACATGTCGGCAGTGCGTTGAACTCGCATATGTACGGGTTGGGGTCGAAGTTGACGTAGTTGACGCCATTGCTGTCGCCGGACGCGGCACCGGCCGCGCCGGGTGCGCCCAGAACTGATGTGGTTGTGCCCGCGACTGTCAGTGCCAGTCCGGCAGCGGCGATCTTTGCGGTACGGGTGAGGATGGACATTCTCAGGCTCCTTGGGTTGGGTAGGGCCGGCTGTTCCGGCCTGTACCCCTCCTGACCGGTGGCCGGGGAGCCTCTTACGCGATTTCGCGGAATATCTCGAAATTCCTGCACATTCCTGTCAGGGACTGACCGGTCCGGCCGTTCCCCCCGGCCCGGTCGCGGTGAGCTGCCAGCCGCCCGGGGGCCCTGTGACCGAGGTCGAGCAACCGACTGTGGCGCCACTGGCAGGCAGGAATGTGCCGACGCCGACGATGTCAACGTGGCTGGCATTTGATGTCGTCCAGTTGAGTGCGCTGACGAATTGCGAAGGGTTGGCGCACGGCGCGGGGATGGGTGACGCAGTGAAGGACACGACCGTGGGGGGTGCCGCCGTGGTCGTGGTTGTTGTTGGGGCGGCGGGTGGATTCTGTACACCCGGCGATGGGCTCTGCGGGGGAGCAGCCGCGTTGGTGGTGGTCTGTTGGGGTGGTGCGGCGCCACTTCTTGGAAGGCCGCCGGGTGTGGGTGATGTCGGAACGGGCGCTGGAAGGGATCCCACCGTCGTGGTGGTGGGAATCGCGGCGGTGGTCGTGGTGGTCGTGATGGTCGTCGAGGTCGTCGAGGAAGTGGTGGGGGACTCGTTGGCGGAGGTTGTGGCAGGTCTGGTCGGGGATTCCGAGGCGATCTCGTTCGTGTCGGGATCCCCGCCCGGGATAAGCAGCGCCAAGAGTGCGATGACGAACAGCACCGCGGCGCTGCCTGCGAATGCCCAGGCGCCGCGCTGGCTCGGTGGTCCCGGTGTAGTTGGTCCCGGGGTCGGTGCGACCGTCGCGTCGGAGCCTGTGGCGGGG
>JBPCTP010000163.1:0-3511 GCA_051011615.1 Microthrixaceae bacterium
AGGTCCCCGACCGCAGCTGACACCGCCGCTGCACCGAGCAGCACATACACAAGGACGTTGCGGAACTGTCCGACGAAACGGCTCCAGGCCGAGGGGGGATCGGGCTCCTCGAGTCGGTTCTGCCCGACCGAAACGAGTCGAGCTGAGGCCTCGGCAGCAGAAAGGCCGTCGTCGAGGTCAGCGTCGAGTGCTGAGGCGGCGGCGACCGGCGTCATCACCGCCGGATTGTCCAGATGCATGAACTGACGACCGTAGTTGTGGCCAGGCGGTGGGGGGCTTCAAAGCGTGGGCGGGTTCAGCCACGCCAGATCCGCCGGATCACTCAGCGGATGCCGAGGCCTCGCCGACTACTGGCGTAGCGCTCCACATCCTCAACCGACAGGGCCAAGCCCCGATCGCCGGGGTCGCATGAGAGGATCCCGGCACTCATGAGACGGCGTACCGTGCGCACCGGCAGTCCCAGGCGATGTGCCGCCTGTTCCGCTGTGCACCGGTGCCGTGCGTTCATGGACTCTCCATCGGCCGATCGCTGTGGCTTCTTCACCTTTCCCCCACTCCGGTTCAGACCGGTTGGTGGCCGAACTGTCGTGACAGCTCGCGGGTGACCGCGACGAGTTGACCGGCGAGCTCGTCCACCAGCGGCCTGAAGCGCTCGATCGGCCCGCACACGGACAACACCATCACGGGGTCCCCGGTGTGGTCGAACACGGGCGCGGCCACCGAACCGGCACCGGCTTCGCGTTCGCCCATCGACACTGCATACCCCCGCTTGCGGATCGCAGCGAGGTCATCTTCGAGCGTCGACGGTGACGTAATGGTGCCGTCGGTGACTGCGGGAAGGTCGCCCTCGAGCACGCGCCGTCGCTCGGCAGGTGACATGAATGCAAGAAAGGCCTTCGAAGACGACCCGGCATGGAGGGGGTATGACCCGCCGACCTGAACGGTCATCTTCACCTCGACCGGTGGGGTGACCTGGTCGACATAGACGCGCCGCCCTCCGCTCAGCACGGACATGGTCACCGTCTCGCCGGTGGATTCGGAGAGTCGGCGCATCGAGGCAACAGCGGCAGCCCGGTGATCCAAGCCATCGCGGTAGGCATCCGCCAGGACCAGCACTGCCGGGCCCAGGGAGTACCGACGGGTCTCTTCATCGAGCGTCACGAGTTCCCTGTCGCGAAGGGAACTCAGGATTCGATGCACGACGGCCTTGGATATGCCCAGGGTCGAGGCGATCTCGGTGACGCCGAGGGTTCGTGCCTCGCTGCGTGCGAACAGGAAGAGCACATCGGCGGCGCGCTCGATGGCAGCGACGTTGCGCTCGGTGCTCCTGTTCGTCGTGGTTTCGTGAGACATCCCGACCTGCCTTGATGGGTGCGATGCCGACCGTGGCGGACGGCCGAGGCGCCCGCTGATCTGCCTGGGGTCAAGCTAGCGGAACGTCGTTCCTGTTCCGCGAATCACCGGACGCGCAACGACCGCGCAACCGTCTAGTTTGAACGGCGCAGTCCCCTGTCCGGACTGCAGTGTGGAACTCTGGAGCCGGGCTGTGGAATCGAACTTCGGCCACCACTGCGGCGTGGACACCTACAGCGGCAACTGGCGGTCCGCATTGACTGGGAAAAGTTTTCCGGCCAAAATGGAATGCTGTTCCGCTCTGCGGAACATGGCCGCCCTCGGGTGGAGGAAGCGAACGGAAAGGGCCCGGACATGAACAATGCGACGTCTGCGTCCTCCTCTCCCGCCCCGTCTCCCGCCCATCCCATCGCAGAAGATGCTGCCGGCTCGGAGTCCGACGTGGACGGCCCGCTGAGCGGTCTCAGGGTGATCGACCTCTCGACGGTGCTGGCCGGACCTCTTTGCGCCCAGATCCTGGGTGACTACGGCGCAGATGTGATCAAGGTGGAACATCCCGAGCGAGGGGACTCGTTCCGCACGCACGGACCCAATCGCGATGGGCACGGCCTCTGGTGGAAGACCGTCTCCCGCAACAAACGCTGCATCGGGCTCTATCTGGGAGACCCAGACGGCGCGGAGGTGTTCAGGCAACTCGTGGCCGAAGCAGACGTCGTGGTGGAGAACTTCCGCCCCGGCACCCTGGAACGCTGGGGACTCGGGTGGGACGTTCTCTCGGAGATCAACGAGCGGCTGGTGCTCGTGAGGGTGACCGGCTTCGGTCAGTCGGGGCCGTACCGCAACCGACCCGGCTTCGGCACCCTGGCGGAAGCCATGAGTGGCTTCGCCTCAATCACCGGTCAACCAGACGGACCGCCCACCCTGCCCTCCATGGGGCTCGCCGATTCGATCGCCGGGATCACCGCATCGTCGGCCACCATGATGGCTCTCTGGCACCGGGACCGGCCCGGCGGCAGTTCCAAGGGCCAGGAGATCGACGTTTCGCTGCTCGAGCCGATCATGTGCGCCGTGGGACCGGGCCCGACGGTGTGGGACCAGCTCGGCACCGTCCAGGAACGAAACGGCAACCGCTCCAGCGCCAATGCGCCACGCAACACGTACCTCACCGCCGACGGACGTTGGCTCGCAATCTCCACATCCGCAACGCCGATCGCCGAGCGGGTGATGACCCTCGTCGGTCACCCGGAGGTGATCGATGAACCGTGGTTCCTGAGCGCTTCGGGGCGAGCCGAGAACGTGGAGCTGCTGGACGGCTACGTTGCCGAATGGATTGCGCAGCGCACCGAGGCCGAGGTCACCGACGCCTTCGAGCAGGCGGACGCTGCCGTTGCGCCGGTGTACACCGCAGCAGACGTGGTGGCCGATCCGCAGGTACAGGCACTGGAGATGGTGACGCGAGTTGAGGACGAACACCTCGGCGAGGTGGCGATGAACGGACCGCTGTTTCGGATGTCGGAGACACCTGGATCGATCAGACACACGGGCCGCGCCGAGATCGGCGCCGACACCGACGAAGTATTGACCAAGGACCTCGGGATCGACCCGGGCAGGATCGAGGAGCTCCGCGAACGTGGCATCTGCGCCTGAACCAAGCCCCATGGCTGTCACCGAAACCGACCCCGTGCTGTCTGCGATCGCGGGTGGGTTGGAGGTCTTCGACCTGGGCCGCCCGTACACAGTCGGGATGCCCCAGTCACCGAACCATCCCGCCTACCGACACGCACTCGACCGCCGCCACGGCGATCGCATGCGCGATTGCGGGGGTTCCGCGGCAGCGGACATCATCACCCTCGGATGCCATGTCGGCACCCACATCGATGCCCTTGCCCATGTGAGCCAGGACGGCAGGTTGCACGGGGGAATCGTTGCCGATGATGCACAACGTGGCGGCAAGTTCAACGAGTCCGGCATCCACACCGTGGATCCGATCGCAGGTCGAGGAGTGCTGTTGGATGTACCCGCGGCCCTCGGCAACGACGCGTGCGACGAGCGGGGCCACCTGCGCGGCGGATACGAGATAACGGTGGAAGACCTCGAGAAGACACTCGCAGCCCAGGGCACCGACCTCCGCCCGGGCGACACCGTGCTGGTTCGCTCC
>JBPCTP010000164.1:0-9056 GCA_051011615.1 Microthrixaceae bacterium
CGTGACAGGCGTGTGATGCCGTCGAGGATCACCACGACGTCCCTGCCCACCTCCACCATTCGTTTCGCCCGCTCAATGGTGAGCTCGGCGACCATCGTGTGTTCCTCGGACGGACGATCGAAGGTGGACGCGATGACGTCCCCCTTCACCGAGCGCCTCATGTCGGTCACTTCCTCGGGGCGCTCATCCACGAGAAGCACCATCAGCTCCACCTCGGGGTTGTTGGCCTCGATCGACTGGGCGATCGTCTTCATCACAGTCGTCTTGCCGGCCTTCGGCGGTGACACGATCAGGCCACGCTGGCCCTTTCCGATGGGCGAGATCAGGTCGATGATCCGCGAGGTCATGTCCAGGGGCTGGTCCTCCCGCTCGAGTGCCAACTTCTGGTCGGGGAACAGCGGCGTCAGATCCTCGAACCGAGGACGCGACTTCTGGGATTCGGGATCCTCACCGTTGACCTTGTCGACCTTGAGCATCGCCGGGTTCTTCTCCTGGCGATTCGCAGGCCGACTGGCACCCTCGAGGTTGTCGCCCTTGCGGAGTCCGAGTTGGCGCACCTGCTTGACCGAGACGTAGACGTCTTCGTTGGACGGCAGGAAATCCTTCACCCGCAGGAATCCGTATCCGTCGTCGCGCAGGTCGAGGACACCCTGCACCGGCACGGGCTCGCCGTCCCAGTTGGGATCCCCTGCATTCTCGTCCTGGCCACCACGATTGCGACCACGGCGGCGCCGGCCCCGGCGGTTGCCAGGCTCGATGTCGTCCTGATTGCGGCCACCCTGGCTCTGGTCGGCATCCTGGTTGCGACCACCCTGGTTCTGGTTGTCGCCACCCTGGTTCTGACCACCGCCCTTGTTGCGGTTCTGGTTGCGACCACCCTGGTTCTGGTTGTCGCCGCCCTGGCCTCGACTGCCGCCCTTGTTGCGGTTCTGGTTGCGACCACCCTGGTTCTGGTTGTCCCCACCGCGGTTGCGGCCATTGGAGTCGGCCGCGCCACGCTCGCGTTGGCTCCGCGCACCCGAACCATCGCCGGCTGAGTCACCGTCATTGGAGTCCCCGGGGCTTGAGTCACCAGCATTCGAGTCGCGCCGGCCGGCCCCGGATCGGTCGCCGGACTCGCCCTTCGTCATCCGATCGCCGGTCTGCTCTTCGTCCTCGACATCCGTGCCGCCGGAATCGCCACCTTTGTAGGCGCGCTGCTTCGAGTCTGCGCTGGCGGATTCGGCCTTCGCCGACGGTGAATCCGTCGACCCGCCCGATGAAGCCCTGCCGTTGCCGGATGGGGCTTCGGCGCCGCCGTCTGCGGCGCTGGCGGTGCCGTCGGGCCCCACTCCGGACAGTTCGAGGATCATCTTGACCATGTCGGCCTTCTTGGTCCGGCTGGTCGTCTTGCCGCCCAGAGCCTGGGCGATTGTGGCGAGCTCGGCGCGGTCCTTGCGCTCGAGTCCCTGCATGTCAACACTCACGATGGTGTCTCCGTTCTCGGAGTTGTGGGAAGCGGCACCGTTGGTGGGGCCACGACCTGTCGTCGGGGATACCGGTGGTCGACAGCTGCGGTTTCGCGGCTGCGGATCGCCGAGTTGGGGCTCGGCGGGCGAGGTGGGCGTACTCCGAACCGCTTTCGAAACAAGTCCGAATGCGCAGGCTTGTGGCCCGCATTGGGTGGAGTTCGACCGTCTCAGCCCCCGCCGGAGACGACTTGGACAATGTACCGGCGCTCAGTGTCCGGAGGCAAGCACTCGACGCACATGGGCTTCGACGGCGCTCAGTTCCGCCGGAGCATGCTCGATTCTCTCGGGCAGTTCCAGCAGGTCACTCAGATGGGGCGGCAGTGGCGGACGCACTCCACTGGCCTCGAACACGGCATCGGGGAACTTGGCCGGATGGGCAGTAGCCATGCAGACGAGCGGGCTCGAGACAGCCGGTGCAAGTTCGGTTGCAACACCGACTCCGACCGCCGTGTGGGGATCCAGCAGCACATCGTGTGTCTCGTGGATCGAATCGACCACGTCCGCCGCCGTCGCATCATCCAGACGGCCGGCGTCGAACTCGCCACGCAGACGCTCCATGATCTCGACCGGCAAGCTCACCGTGCCGTCCGCTCGGAACGCGGCGAGCAGGGCTGCCACAGCAGCGCCATCACGATCCAACACCTCGAAGAGCAGCCGTTCCAGGTTGGACGAGACCTGGATGTCCATCGACGGTGAAGTGGTCGGCACCACGGGTTCCATCACCATGTCGCCGGTGGTGATGAAGCGGGTGAGGATGTCGTTGCGGTTCGACGCGACCACGAGGCGATCGACGGGAAGACCCATCCGCTTCGCCACCCACCCGGCGAGGATGTTGCCGAAGTTTCCTGTCGGAACACAGAAGCTCACGGGTGCAGCATCGGGGGAGACCCGGAGTTGGGCCCACACGTAGTACACGACCTGAGCCATGACCCGACCCCAGTTGATCGAGTTGACCGCGCTGAGATGCACCTCGTCACGAAACTGCGTGTCGGCGAATGCTGCCTTGACCAGATCCTGGCAGTCGTCGAAGGTGCCGTCGACAGCCACGGCGTGACAGTTCGAATCCGTGATCGTGGTCATCTGCCGACGCTGAACGTCCGATACACGGCCGTCGGGAAAAAGGATCACGCAATCGGCCCGCTCTCGGCCGCGGAACGCCTCCATCGCGGCGGACCCCGTGTCGCCGGAGGTCGCACCGAGGATCGCAACGCGGCCATCTCGACCTCCAAGTACGTGGTCGAACAACCGGCCGACGAGCTGCAGGGCCACATCCTTGAACGCCAACGTGGGACCGTGGAACAGCTCCACCAGCCACAAGTCCCCCAGTTGCCGCACCGGAATGACCTCGGGAGCGTCGAATGACACATAGGCGTCGGCGACGATGTGATCGAAGCTCTCGCGATCCAGGTCACCGGGGGCCGCCTCGCCATCAGGAGCTACGTAGGGCCACATGACCTCGGCAGCTAGGGCCGGGTAGTCGAGACCCCTCAGTTCCTCGAGGGGCGGCAGCTCGGGCCAGCTCTGTGGCACATAGAGGCCGCCGTCATCGGCAAGACCGGCCAGCAGCACGTCAGCGAATCCGAGCGCGGGGGCGTTGCCGCGTGTGGAGACGTACCTCATCGAAACTCCCGGCGGATCGGGCGACTTGGCATCGCAGCGCTGTTCACTCGCCGTCGATCACGCGCAACACGGCACTGATGCTGCTGACGGCATCGAGCTCTCGAAGCTCCGCGAGAGTGGAGCGCAGGTCTGATTCGAGTGCGTCGTGTGTGATGAAGATCAACCGTGCCCTGCCGCCGGCACTCGAGTCCTCCTCGAGGCTCTGCTGTTCCATCGAGCGGATCGAGACGTCGTGGGTTCCGAAGACCCCCGCAACGGCTGCGAGCACTCCCGGCCGATCCTGCACTTCCATGTTCAGGTAGTAGCTGTATCGCAGGTCGTCGATCGAACGAACCGTCGCCTTGGCGAAGGAGCCCAGCGAGGCATGGGTCGCCTTGGCAAGGTTGGCGGCCGCGTCAACCACGTCGCCGAGCACAGCGGATGCGGTCGGAAACCCACCTGCACCTCGCCCGAAGAACATGAGGTCGCCGACCGCGTCCCCCTCCACGAAGACGGCGTTGAAGCTGTCACGCACCGAAGCAAGTGGGTGGTGGTCCGGCACCATCGTGGGGTGCACCCGCACTGCCACCGAGCCGTCATCGAGGTGGTCGCAGATTGCGAGCAGCTTGATCTGGTAGCCGAGCCGGCGCGCGAAGTCGATGTCGGTCGAGGTGATGTTCGAGATCCCCTCGTGACTGACATCGCCGGCCACGACCTTCTTGCCGAAGGCGATGGTCGCAATGATCGCAGCCTTGGCTCCGGCATCGAAGCCCTCCACGTCCGCGGTCGGGTCTCGCTCCGCATACCCGAGCGACTGCGCCTCGCTGAGGGCCTCGGCGTAGCTCCATCCCTCTTCGGTCATCTTCGTGAGGATGTAGTTGGTGGTGCCGTTCACGATGCCCATCACCCGCGAGACGTCCTCTCCCACCAGGGACTCGCGAAGTGGTCGGATGAGCGGTACTCCGCCGGCGACGGCTGCCTCGAAGAGCAAGTCCACGCCCGCATCGTCCGACGCGCCATAGAGCTCGGCTCCATGGTTGGCCAGCAGTTCCTTGTTGGCTGTGACAACCGCCTTGCCGCCACCGAGCGCCTCCAGGATCAACTCGCGCGCAGGCTCGATGCCGCCGATCACCTCCACGACAAGATCCACTGACGCATCACTAACGACCTCATGTGGGTCGGTGGTGAAGACCTTTGCGGGAAGCTGCACGTCACGCTCCTTGGAGAGGCTCCGCACCGCGACGCGTGTCACCTCGAGGCGAATACCGGTGCGCGACTCGATCTCATCGGCACGATCACCGATGAGGCTGATGAGCGCGGCCCCGACGTTTCCGCATCCGAGCACGCCGACGTTCACCGTTCGTTCCACGGCTGCCACGGTACCGGCCCCTATCCCCCACACCCGAACGCGTTGTTCCACCGTTCCCGGTCCCCAACGACTCAGGCGCCCATTTCGAGTCTCCCGGGGTCACATGTGACCTCCAGCGACTCAAGAGCAGTCCCTCAGTCGTCCAGGACACGCGGGCGATCGGAATTGTCGGTTGGGTCGGAAGGGTCATCCGAGGCGAGTGGCGAGCAGGCCGGGGTCAACCGAGGTCGGCAGCGAGCAGGTCCGCGATCGTTTCGCGGCGGACCACCATGCGGGCCTCGCCGTCGCGCACGAACACGACGGGCGGTCGCAGCACCTTGTTGTAGTTGCTGCCCATCGAATGACCGTAGGCGCCTGTGACCGGGGTGGCGATGATGTCGCCCACGGCCAACTCGGAGGGCAACGCACCCTCCCGCACGATCACGTCACCGGACTCACAGTGCTTGCCCACCACGCGCACCGCCATGTCGCGTTCGGCGCCTGCGGCTCGGGGTAGGAACGTCTCATAGCCCGACCCGTAGAGGACTGGCCGCGGGTTGTCGCTCATGCCGCCGTCGACCGCGACGTAGGTGCGCAGATCGGCGATGTGCTTCACCGTCCCGACGCTGTAGAGGGTCACGGCAGCTTGTGCAGCAATGGCACGTCCGGGTTCGGCTGCGATGTCGGCCTCGATGCCTTCCTCCCTGCAGGTGCGAACGATGGCGCCCGCCCACGACGCAAGGCTGGGTGCCTCTTCGTCCTCGACGTACGCGACACCGAGGCCGCCGCCGACGATCAACTCGGGCAGTCCCTCACCGCGGACGAACGGAGCCACCGCACGCAGACCTTCGAGGAAGTTCTCGACGCTGAACACCTGTGAGCCGATGTGCAGGTGCAGTCCGACGAGGTCCATGGCATCGGAACCGATTGCCCGTTGCACGGCGTCGTGTGCGGCCCCCGTCTGCAATGGAAACCCGAACTTGGAATCGAGATTGCCGGTACGAACGTGCTCGTGTGTGTGCACCTCGATGCCCGGGTTGATCCGAATGAGTACGTGTGGACGTTCCATCCCCTGCGCGACCAGGGCCTCGATGCGGTGCATCTCCTCGTCGGAGTCCACGATGATCCGCCCGACGCCGGCATCCATGGCTGCCTGGATTTCCCAGACGGCTTTGTTGTTGCCGTGGAGAACCAGACGGCCTGCAGGCACTCCCGCGGCTAGCGCCACCGCCAACTCGCCGCCGGTGGCAACATCGAGCCGCATGCCCTCCTCATGCACCAGTCGGGCCATCGCAACGCACAGAAAGGCCTTGGTGGCATATATGGCACCACCCGCGCCGAGGGCATCGACGGCCTCCGCGGCCCGGTTGCGCAGGTGCTGTTCGTCATAGACGAACAGCGGGGTACCGAAGTCCCTCGCCAGATCGATCAGGTCGATTCCACCTATGCGCAGGTGGCCCGCGTCGTCGACTGCCGCTGTGTCGGGCAACAACCGGGTTGCGAGCCGGGTCACATCGACTCCGGTGCGTCGACGCCCAGGAGGTCCAGGCCGACCCTCAGGCCGATGCGCGCTGACTCGGCGAGCCACAGTCGGGCCTGCCGAACGTCTTCGGCCGTATCTGGAGACAGGATCGGGCAGTCGTGATAGAAGCCGTGGACGTCACCGGCAAGCTCGCGCACCCAGGTGGTCACCTTGTGTGGAGCCCGCTCGCGGGCTGCCAACTCCACGATCGCGGGAAGCTCGTGCAGTGTTCGCAACACCGCGAGTTCGCGCGCGTGGGAAAGCAATGTGAGGTCGGTTTGCGCAAGCGGGCCACGTTCGATGCCTCGTTCAGCCGCGACTCGCGTGATGGAGTTGAGGCGAGCGTTCGCCATCTGCACATAGAACACCGGGTTTTCGTTGGACTGGGCAATGGCCAGCTCGAGGTCGACTGTCTGTGGCGAGTCGATGGACTGGAGCAGGTACGTGAGGCGAACTGCGTCGGGACCGATCTCCTCGATCAGGTCCTCGAGCGTGACGAGATCACCCGAACGCTTGGAGATCTTCACTTCTTCGCCGTCACGCTCGAGCCGCACCAGTTGGGTGATGACCATGTCGAGGTCGTCAGGGGAATGTCCGAGCGCCTCCGCCGCGGCCTTCATACGTGCCACATAGCCGTGATGGTCGGCACCGAGAACGTCGATCAACAGATCCCATCCACGGGCGAACTTGTCCCGGTGGTAAGCGATGTCCGGCAGGAGATAGGTGTACGCGCCGTCACTCTTGACGAGCACTCGATCCTTGTCGTCGCCGTAGTCGGTGGAGCGCAGCCACACGGCGCCGTCGTCGTCATAGACCACTCCGCGCTCGCGAAGGTCCAGCAGCGTCTGGTCGATCGCACCGGTGGCGACCATGTCGCGTTCGGAGAACCAATGGTCGAAATGCACGTTGAGGGACTCGAGCACCCGACGCTGATCCCCCAACGCATGGGCGTAGCCCCATTCCATCGCGTCGGCGTCATCGGGCATCTGCTGGGCCCAATCAACGACGTACTGCCCCATGTAGCCGCCCTCAGGCGGATCCTCACCGGCTGCCCGCGCCTCCAGACTGGAAGCAAATGTGAGCATCTGCACACCGCGATCGTTGATGTAGAACTCGCGACCAACTTCGTGGCCCGCGTGGCCCAAGACCCGGGCGAGCGCGTCCCCGTACGTGGCACCGCGGGCGTGGCCGGCATGTACCGGCCCTGTCGGGTTGGCCGACACGAACTCGACGAGGACCTTCCGCCCGAGACCGACTTGGCTCCGACCGTACGACGCGCCCGCAGCGACCACCACCGGGACAAGTTCCTGGAGCCACGACGGCGACAGGCGGAAGTTGATGAAGCCCGGTCCTGCAATCTCCAGCGCCTCCACATGAGCCACGCCCGCCGCTTCGATTGCGGCCACGAGCTCCGCGGCAAGCTCGCGCGGGTTGCGCCCGTTGCGCTTGCCCAGCGCCAGGGCCGTGTTGGTCGAGAAGTCGCCGTGGTCGGGGTTCGCGGGTCGCTCCAGGTGCACGTCATCCGCGTTCGCGGGCGCGCCTTGGAGATCGAGCGCGGAAACGGCGGAGGCCACCGACTTGCGAATGGCGTCGGGTGCCAGGAGAACCGGTTGTGAGTCGTCAGTGGTCATGGTCGCGGCCGATGCTATCGGTGACCCCCGCACACCCCCGAGCCGGTTCCGGAGCGGGGAAGGCAAGCCGCTACGCTTCGTGCTCCCGGGCCCCCGTAGCTCAGGGGATAGAGCATTGGCCTCCGAAGCCATGTGCGCAGGTTCGAATCCTGCCGGGGGCGCTCGCGAATCGGATAAGGATGACATCGGGCTGCCGGTATCGCTGTGGGCCCTGATCGCAGCAGGCGCGAAGCCGGCCCGTGAGGCCCGTCGGCCGGGTCAGCCGAGCACCACACGCTTCTCACCCGGTGCGTCGTCGCCGTGTGCCGGTCGGAAGTTGACCCAACCATCGTCGTTGATGGATGCGAGCACCAGGTCGCCGCCGCTCGCCGGAGCATCCGAGTCCACGGTGTGGATGGTCGCCCCGGCATCGATCCGCCGCCGAAGGTCCTCATCAGTCACTTCGGAGCCGAATGCGCGCGCCGTCGCAGCCTTTTCGAGTGTTCGTTCGATGCTGCTCTCGCCAGCCGGTATGACCCGGTAGACATGCCGGCGCCCGAGCCGTTCGGTCAAGAGCGCCAGCACCAGGTTCTGGGTGAGGCCGGCGTGAGCGTGAACGAGAGCCTTGGCCGCACCCAACTCCTCGAGGCGTTCTTTGAGGTCGGTTTCGGGGTCGAGTATCGACACGGTCTCCACACCGGCCTTGCCGCACGCAAGCCGTACGGCGGAGTCAGAGGTGATCACCAGCACCGGCACCCCGAACTGCTGGAGGCAGGCCGCAATCTCAGCCACCCACTGATCGTTGCCAACAACCACGACGCCCTTCGCAGGAGGACGGCGAACCCCCAGCAGGTTGGCAACAGGTCGCGCCGAGAGTCCGTAGATCACGCCCGTGCCGAGGATGACCCCGAACACGGCGGGAAGGAGGAAGTCGGAGTCGAGGCCCTCAGAAGCCACCGGGCCGGCGAACGCCGCAGCGGTGGCCGCGGCGACGACACCGCGCGGGTCAACCAGACCGATCATCGTGCGCTCACGCCAGCCGAGCGACGATCGCAACATCGACACGGCGACGGACAGGGGTCGCACCACGACGACGAGAATCGCCACGAGTGCCACGATGCGCCACGCCTGGTCGATCAGGTCATCGATGTCGACCAGGGCACCGAGGACTATGAAGAGCGATCCGATTATCAGCACCTCGAGGGTCTCGCCGAAGCCGGATATTCGCGACGTCGGCACCACGCGTTGGTTGGCTGCCACGATGCCCAGGATCACCGCTGCGAACAGCCCGGCTTCGGACAGCACCAGCTCTGCCACGGTGAAGGCTCCGACGGCGAACAGCAACGCGACGGCGGCTTCCATGTTGTCGGTGATCAGGAACCGCGACATCAGGAACACGAGAACCGCCCCGAACGCGGCTCCGACCACCGCACCCAACAGCAGGCGCGAGCCCATCTGGAGAACCG
>JBPCTP010000165.1:0-6324 GCA_051011615.1 Microthrixaceae bacterium
CTATGGGCCCATTCATGGGCGAGCTGCGCAAGCTCATGGGTGCTTCGAACCAATGGGAGTCCGCCGCCCAGATCGCCGCCGGAATCGCGAACGAGGGCCACAGCGAATCCAACCTCGATCCCGCCGACCGGATCGCCGTCGAGGAACTCGCCAGGGTCGCCGAACTCCGCGTCGCAGACCACACGGGGCTGGCGCTGAGCGAACCGTTGAAGATCGAGCCCATGAACCGCTCCCAGTGGGCCAAGCGTCTGCTCGACGACGAACGGGAGCTCTTCGGGGGCCTCGCGGATTCCTTGCGCAAGGGTCTCACGGCCCAGATGGGCGAACTCGACGACCTGGGATCGATGGAGGAGGAAATGCCGTCGCTGCCCGGCGTCGGCGCCTTGCCACCGCAGATGCTCGAGCAAATTCTCGCCATGATGGGACCGATGATGCTGTCGATGATGGCCGGCTCCACCGCCGGCCACCTCGCCGCCCGGGCGCTCGGCCACTACGAGCTGCCCATCCCCCGTCCGGGCGGCAAGTCACTGACGATGGTTCTCTCAAATGTTGACGATTTCGCCCAGCAGTGGAGCCTGCCGACAGACGACATCCGCCTGTGGGTCTGCCTCAGCGATGTGGCGCATCACCAGGTGCTGTGCATCCCGCATGTGCGGGAGCGCATCGAGGGCCTCATCGGCGAGTACACCCGATCCTTCACCGACGACCCCGAGCTGATCGAGCGCCAGGCCCGCGATCTCGGACTCGACGAGGCGTTCGATGAAGCAGGTGCGGACATGGCAGCGCTTCAGTCGCTGGCAGCTGACCCGGATCGTCTGCTCGGCGCCATGCAGTCGGACCGCCAGCGTGCGCTGATGCCCGAGGCCGAGGCGCTTGTCGCAACCGTCGAGGGGTGGGTCGACCACGTGCTGGACCAGATCGGCACGTCGTTGTTGTCCGACTACGGAAGGGTCACAGAAGCACTGCGTCGACGACGTTTCGAGGCCGGACCCCAGACCCGATTCATCGAGAGGCTCCTGGGACTCGAGCTCTCGCAATCAACCTTCGACCGGGGTGCATCGTTCATCAACGGGATCGTGGAGCGGGCCGACGAGTCCGCGCTCGGCTCACTGTGGGACGACCCCGAACACCTGCCGACAGCGTCGGAAATGGATGCTCCCGGGCTCTGGATGGCCCGAATCGGCATCGAGGCCCGCGAGGTTCCCTTCGACGGCGACTTCGAGATCCCCGACGCCCCGGACTTCTGACTGACCCGCGGGTTCCGTGGTGTCAGGTTGCGCGGGCGGGTCTCAGGAAACAGGGCCGTCCTGGGGGGGCGTGTCGGCGCGGCGGTCGCGAATCCGCTTCTTCACCTCGCCCCCCAGGTCCCGCACCTTGGGCAACTGTGGTGGGGTCTGGCCCTTGGCCACGGCCCGCATTCCGTTGGCGTAGAAGATCGCTGCGGCAACCGCGAAACAGCCAACGATCAAACCCCCGAGCTGGGTCGGCATGGGAATGATCACCGGCACCAGTGCCCCGCACACCCACGCGATCTGAAAGCGCGATTCGAAGCGGGCGAAGGTTCGGCCCCGGTTGGCGTCGGGCGCGTCACGTTGCACCACGGCATCGAACGCCTGCTTCGCAGATGCCGCCGTCATGGCCACTCCGGCGGCCAGGAGCGCCTGGCCGAACAGACCCCCCATGAGCAGTCCCGCCCCACCCGCACATGCGGCGACCGCGAGGCTGGCAAGCAACAGGAACTCCTCGCGGAAGATCTTGCGGAACACAGGTGCAACAGCGGCACCGGCGAGGCCTCCTGCGATGGACACGGCAACGATCACGCCGAAGTGCCAAGCGGGTGGCGCACTTGCCGCCGCCAGGTCTGCAACCGTCGCCGGGTCGCTGTCGAGCGATGCGCCGGCGATACGGCCCATGACCTCCCCGGAGCGGGTTATCCGGTCATCGCCTCGAAGAGCGAAGGCCATCAGGAAGGTCACGAAGCCCACGATTCCGCGAAGGGTTCCCATCGCCGAGCCGGCCGAGACCACCGCTCCGCTGCGCAGCTCCGCCACCTCCTGCTCGTCCGCCACGTTCTCCGCCACGGTGGTTGCCGGCACCCGCAGAGCGGCAATTCCGGCTGCAGCGAACACGACCGCGGCAAACACCATCACCGCAGAGGGACTGATCAGCAACAGCAACAGCCCCGGCAGGCCCATGGCGAATCCACCGAGGCCGGACAGGAGCTGGAGCTTCGAATTCGCCTCCACGAGAGCGTCGTCGCCGTCGGTCACCGTCGGAACGATCGCTGCCTTGGCCACCTGGTAGCCCTTGGCGAGGATCAGCATCACGAAGGCCTCGGGGAACAGCACGAGGCTCTCGGAGGAGACCGACGCAACCATCAGCAGCGCCACGAGCACGCGACCGAAGGTGGAGACCAACAACATGATCCGTCGACCACCCTTGGCGCGGTCCATTGCGGGCCCGACGAGGGGACCCACTACCGCGAACGGAGCCATCGTGAACACCAGATAGCCGAAGATCCGCCACCGGGCGCCGGCCGGGTCCACCGAGAAGAAGAGCGACCCCGCCAACGCCATTGCCACAAGGGCGTCTCCACCCACCGAGAGAAGGTGTGTGAGCGCGAGCCTGCCGAAGGGGCCATCGGTGTCGATCGGCAGGTCCCGACGCACGCGCTCTCTTCCGGTCCCGCTCACAGCGCCATGCTACGGCCGATTTCGTCCGGCACCGATGCAGTTCTTCAGGCGTTGAACTTGTAGCCCAGCCCCCGAATCGTCGTGATCAGCAACGGCTTGGTCGGGTCCTGCTCCACCTTCGCCCTGATCCGTTTGATGTGGACATCGAGCGTCTTCGTATCGCCGACGTAGTCGTGGCCCCAGACCCGGTCGATCAGGGTGGCTCGGGGGAGTACGCGCCCCGGGTTCTCCATCAGCAGCGCGAGCACCTCGAACTCCTTCAGCGGAAGCGAAACCATCTCATCGCGAACGCGCACCTCGTGTCGCTCGATGTTGATCTCTATGCCTCCGCCGGACAGGATGACCTCTTCCTCCGACGGCGCCGATTCCTCGGCAGCCGGTCGTCGGCGCAGAACTGCCCGCATGCGGGCGACCAACTCGCGCAACCGATACGGCTTGGTGACGTAGTCATCCGCGCCCACTTCTAGACCGACGACGGTGTCGATCTCCGCCGCCTTGGCAGTCACCATGATGATCGGTACGTCGCTACGACTGCGCAGTTCCCTGCACACGTCGATTCCCGACAGTGTCGGCAGCATCACGTCGAGCAGCACGAGATCCGGCTGGCGCTCGTCGAACCTCGTGATTGCCTCGGCGCCGTCACGCGCCACTTCGAGATCGAATCCCTCGCGCACCAATCCGACTTGTAGCGCGTCGATGAACGCCTCTTCGTCCTCCACCACGAGCACCCTCGTCGGCGGCCCGGGTGTGCCGGAAGCAACAACTTCGTCAGTTGGCATGATCACGATGCACCTTCGTCGCTTTCGCCTGTCTTCTTCGCCAGGGTTTCTGTCGTATCGCCACAGGGCAGCAGCAACCTGAAGACACTCCCGCGGCCTTCGAGGGAGTCGAGTTCCAGTTCGCCACCGTGGTTGACCACGACATGGCGAACGATGGCCAGACCGAGACCGGTGCCGCCGGTGTTGCGAGCCCTGGCCTGATCCACCCGGTAGAAGCGTTCGAAGATCCGATCCTGTGCCCTGCTGGGTATCCCGATGCCGTGGTCCTCGACCACGACGACGGCGGTGCGACCATCGGCCTCCAGGTGGGCGCGCACGTCCACCTCGTCTCCGTCGGTGGAGTACTTGACGGCGTTGTCGAGGAGGTTGAACAAGGCGGAGACCAGTTGCCGTCGATCGCCGGTCATCACCACGCTGGCTTGCACGTCGGTTCGAACCTTCACGTTCGCCTGCTCCGCCGCTGTCGCGATTCGAGACACCGCCTCGGTGACCACATCCTCAAGGGAGAGGTCCTCGAGGGTGGCGTCATCGGCGAACTCGATGCGGCTGAGCTCCAACAGGTCGTCGATCGTGCGGGCGGCACGGTCGGCCTCGGAGATGATCCGCTCGGACAACCTGCGAACCACCTCGAGGTCGTCCTCGTCACTGATGGTCTCCGCCAGCAGGCCCAGGGCACCGATCGGGGTCTTGAGCTCATGTGAGATATTCGCCACGAAGTCACGTCGGACGGTCTCGGTGCGCCGGAACTCGGATCGGTCCTCCACGATCGCCAGGGCGCCCGTGCCGGTCGTGTCGTCGAAGGGATGGGCCGACACCTCGAAGAGCTCTGCCGGTGGACCGAACAACTCGACGGTCTCGTGCGCACTCTCGCCCGAGCAAGCCGTGCCGAGCGTGCGCTTGACACAGCTCTCCACCAGTGCATGGCCATGACGTGCTGTTGCCAGGCGCGTGGCGGCCTCGTTCCGGTATGTCTCCACACCGTTGCCGTTGACGATCACAACGCCGTGTTCGATGGTCTCCACAGCCGCTGCCAACGGTCCGAGGCCGTCCAATGCTCCGGCGAGTGGCAAAGGGGTGGTGACCTGGGCGTTGGCTTCTTCGGTGGGCTGGACGGCGGCACCCTTGCGAGATGCATCGCGCATCCTGGCCGCCATCGCTACGACTGCGACGAGCAGCACCGCGACCGTGACGGCAAGCACTGCAGTCATCGGCCACCTCCGCCGCCCGGTTCGGCCCCGCGCAACAGACCGGCCATTTCATCGCCGCCGAGCTCCACCGCACGCAGGCCGACGATCGGCGTCACGACGATGTGGCGGTCCGCTATCAGCCGGGTATCAGTGCCCTCAGGGAGCTCGGCCGCTGTCCGTTTGAATCCGAGGTGCAGCCATTCATCATCGCGGTGATCGATCTCGGTGTGGACCGATCCCATGGGTCCGAGCGTGCCAAAGCGCGGTTCGCCGAGTTCGCCCGCCGGTAGGTCAGGCACGCTCACGTTGACTGTGGTGACCGATTCCCGGGCACACACCCAGTCGAGCACCCCTGCGCCGACCTCAGCCACGTCGGTCCAGTGCTTGACCTGTGGTTCGTGACCCTCGGTGCTCACCGCCACACCTGAGACACCGAAATTGGCCGCAGTGATCACCGCTCCGACCGTGCCTGAATGGGTCGCCGAACGTCCCGTGTTGAGTCCTGGGTTGATTCCGGAGAAGACCACTTCGGGACGGTCGCCGAAGGCGCCCAACAAGGCGACGATGACGCAGAGGGCGGGAGGCCCGTCGAGTGCGTACGCCTCCACCGCCGGTGCGCCTGCCAACTCCATTCGGCGACACCGGATGGAACTGTGTTCGCCCAGGTCGCCTATCGCCGCAGCGGCGCCCGAGCGGTTTTCCTCCGGAGCAACTGCGATCACTTCGTGGCCTGCGGCAACCGCGGCATTCGCAAGGTGGGCGAGGCCCGGTGCGTGAAGTCCGTCGTCGTTGGTGACGAGAACTCTCACTGCGACTCCCCGGGCTCCTCGTCCGCGCCGCCGGATCCGGTGTCCCGACCGGCGTGGTCATCGTTGGTGACGAGCCCGAGACTCGGCTCGGCCTGGTCGGTTTCGGCCTTGAGCTTGCTGCGCGCAGCGGCATTGGATTCCGGCAGCCACCCGGTGACCATGTAGATGACCCGCTCACCGATGTTCACAGCGTGGTCTCCCGTGCGCTCGAAGTAGCGCCCGATCAGCGCCAGTTGCACTGCACCGCGCAGGCTCAGGGAGTCCTGCTGATGTGATTCGAAGATTGCTTCGACATAGGAGATCTGCAGGTCATCGAGACGGTCATCGATGTCGTCGAGTGCAGCGGCCAGCGAGGTGTCCGCGTCCACGTAGGAGTCGATCGAATTGCGGATCAGGAAGGCTGCCTCCACCCCCATCTGTTCGATGAGGCCCCTCAGCTTGGGAGTCAGTTCGAGGTCGTACACCCGACGCGACGCCTTGCAGACGTTGACCATCAGGTCTGCCGATCGTTCGAGCTCGCTGACGATCCTCAGGCTGGTGAGAAGCATCCGCAGGTCGCTGGCCATCGGCGCCTGGCGTGCCAACAGCCGGAAGCACTCCTCCTCGATCTCGAGACTGAGGGTATCGATTACATCGTCGCCATCGATGAGTCGCTGCGCTCCGGCAAGGTCCCGGTCGAGCAGCACGGCGGTACCGATGCCAATGGTCTCGGCGACCATCGCACCCAGTCGCACCAGTTCGCTCTTCAGGTGGTCGAGCTCCTGGTGGTACTCGATTCTCAGTTCGTCACCAGTCATGGTGTCCTCAGGGCCGCCACGGCCGGATCATCACCCGAATCGACCGGTGATGTAGTTCT
>JBPCTP010000166.1:0-3703 GCA_051011615.1 Microthrixaceae bacterium
GTTGGTGCCCTGTGACTCGATGGTGGACGTGCTCTTCGCAGTGCACGAGGGAACAGCCGACGCGGGTGTCGTGCCCATCGAGAACGCGATCGAGGGCACCGTCAACGCAACGATCGACACGATCGCCATGGACGTCGAGGTCCTCATTGGCCGAGAGTTGCTCGAACCGGTTGCCATGAACCTTCTGGCCACCCCCGGCAGCGAGCTCTCATCGATAACCTCGGTGAGCTCGATTCCCGTTGCCACTGCGCAGTGCCGCGGGTGGCTGCGCAACAACCTTCCGAATGCTGCTCATGTGGCGGCTAACTCGACTGCGGAGGCTGCGGCAGAAGTGGCCAAGGCAGCGGACCCGACGATGGCTGCCATCGGCAACTCCCGAGCGGCCGAGGTGTACGGCCTCGACGTACTGGCCTCGGGCATCGAGGACCATCCGGAGAACCAGACCCGTTTCGTGGTTGTGGGCAAGGGCGTGGTGCCCGCTCCGACGGGTCACGACAAGACCTCCATCGTCGTCTACCAGCGCACCGACCAGCCGGGTTCGTTGATGTCGATACTCCAGGAGTTCGCGGCGCGTCGCATAAACCTGACTCTCCTGCTCAGCCGCCCGACCAAGGTGAGCCTGGGTGACTACTGCTTCGTGGTCGACCTCGAAGGCCACATCGCCGATGAAGTCGTGGCCGATTGCCTGCGGATCCTCAAGTCCACTCAGGGCGACGTGAAGTTTCTCGGTTCGTATCCCGCCGCAGGTGCCGACGGTCCGGCACGGCGTGCGGAGGCCGGTGCTGCCGACGCCACTGCCACCGAGTGGATCGAAGCCCTGCGTTCACAGATCCGCTGAGCCCATCGCTCGGTCAGGCGTTTCAAGCGGCGACGGCGGTGTGGTGATCCGTACTCCTGGCCGACGCCGCCGTGGGGCACAGCCGCGTCCGAATCTCCCTGGGGCTGTTCACCTGTGTCCAGCGGTGTACCGTCGCTGTCTGAATCCATCCGGGAGGGATGGCAGAGCGGACGATTGCGACGGTCTTGAAAACCGTTGAGGCTTCACGGTCTCCGGGGGTTCGAATCCCCCTCCCTCCGCTGACACTGAGTGTGCGCCGCCGCCAGATCCATGGGTGCGATGCCACCTCTTCTGTTCGGTCTCACCGTCGAGGGCTGAAGTCCCGACAGGCGGGGCCACCGGGGTGATGACTCACCCACTGCCGACCCTCAGCACCGATCTCGGCCGCCTCACATACCGAGTTCGAGGCGGGCCACATCGGACAGTCGGGATGGATCCCATGGTGGATCGAAGACCAGCGCCACCTCCACGTCCTGCACCCCATGGAGCGCTGCGACGGCATCGTGCAGGTCCTGGCGCAGGATGTCGCCCATGCCGCAGAACGGTGCCGTCACGGACATGTCGAGCTCAACGCGCCAACCACCGGTGCCGAGCTCCTCGGTCTCCACCCGGTACACCAGGCCCAGCTCGGTTATGTCGACGGGTATCTCGGGGTCATACACGGTCGCGGCCGCCTCCCACACCCGGTCCACGCTGAACTCGGAGTCGCTCGAATCCTCGCCTTGCGCCGGCGGTTCGATGAAGCCGAAGTCGATCGAATCGGCGCGGCTGAGTCGCGCCATCTCTCCGTCGGCAGTCGTGACCGTGGCCGTGGCACCCAGAGCTTGCAGGAGGTCGACCCCGGTCCCTTCGGGAAGCGTCATGCGATGCCCGGCGGGAACTATCGTGACCTCACATTCCCGGGGCAGCACGAAACCCGGTTCGGGTGACCCGATCGAGACGGCTGACTCACCCATCTCCACGTCGCAATCGCTGTCTGATCCAGTCTTGCGCCGCCTCGTCTCCAACGGCATCGACGAACACGTCGGCGAAACCGGCGACAAGCATCCTGCGCGCATCATCGGCATCGATACCGCGCGAACGCATGTAGTAGAGCGCCTCTTCGTCGAGTTGGCCGACCGTGGCGCCGTGCTTGCACTTCACGTCGTCGGCGAGGATCTCGAGGCGCGGCTGGGTGTTGGCCTCAGCACGCCTCGACAGCAGGAGGTTCGCATTCGACTGCTCGGCTTCTGTGCCGTCTGCTCCCGGGCGCACATCTATTCCGCCGTTGAACACCCCGGTGCTTTCCTCGTCGAGCACGCCGCGGAACGACTGGCGACTCGTGCAATCCGGGGTTGCGTGCACGATGGTTACCTGCTGGTCGAGGATCTGATCCCCGAATCCGAAGTACAGACCGCTCAGGTCGGCGAGGGCACCGGCACCGCCCAGGTGGACGTGGTATGCGAGGCGGCCATAGAGACCTCCCAGATTGAACGATCGAGCAGTGAACGTGCTGCCCGCCGACTGATCGACGTCGACACGAGCGAGGTGGATCTGTTGTTCGGGCGCATCCTGCAGCACCACATGCTCGAGTGCGGCTTCGTCATCCAACCTGATGGTGGTTCGGGTGTTGGATGCGCCGAATTCGTCGCCTCCACCGACTCTGGTCTCGAACACCGTGGCGGAGCTGCCCGGACCCATGTTGACAACCACACGCCCACACGACGCATTCTGTGGCTGAGCGGGCAGCACCGCGTGAACGATGTGGAGGGGCGTCTCCACTGCGTTGCCGGCTTGGATGTCGATCACCACTCCGTCAGAACTGAAGGACGCGTTCAGCGAGTCGAAGGCGTCAGCGCTCACGTCGCCACCCGCGGAAGTGCCCTCCAGCAGTTCCGGTCGGTCATCGGCGGCTTCCGCCAGCGACGAGACGGCCACTGATTCCGGGAGCCCATCCAAACGGGAGTGCTCGGTGGCCACCAACCCGTTGACAAGCAAGATCCGATGACCAGCGACGGCCGGGATCTGCTCAGCCACTTCGGCGGGAAGGTCACCATGCGGCTCAGCTGCTGCCCCGAAGACCAGTCGATCGAGCTCAAGGTGCGGTGCGTAGCGCCAGGCCTCGTCGCGCTTGGTCGGTCGATCGATCGCGTTGAGCCCGGCCACCTCGTCGGCCGTCAGGTTCGTGGCGGTGGCCGCAGTGGCGGCAGCTGTCACGAGGGTGCTCCCGAGAGTGGTTCTCCGGGTACGTCATCGAGGTCGTGGTTGACGAAATCGGCATAGCCGTGGTCATCGAGGTGTAGTGCGAGCGTGTGGTCGCCGGACTCCACGATTCGCCCGTCGACAAGGACGTGCACGAAGTCTGGCTTGATGTAGTCCAGCAGTCGTTGGTAGTGGGTGATCATCACAACGGACCGTCCCGGGCCGCGGAGAGCGTTCACGCCATTCGCGATGACCCGCAGGGCATCGATGTCGAGACCCGAATCGGTTTCGTCCAACAACGCCAGGCGCGGCTGGAGGATCGCCATCTGGAGTATCTCGTTGCGCTTCTTCTCCCCGCCGCTGAAGCCTGCGTTGACGGACCGGTTGAGGAAGTCACGGTTCATCTCCACGAGGTCGAGTGCGTTGTTCGCCACCTGCAGGAAGTCACGTGCGCTGATCTCGTCCTCGCCGCGCGTACGTCGTATCGAGTTCAGTGCCGTGCGCAGGAAGTACATGTTGTTCACCCCGGGGATCTCCATGGGGTACTGGAAGCCGACGAACACCCCGGCGGCAGCTCGCTCCTCAGGTTCCATCTCGAGCAGGTCGAGCCCGTCGAGTGTCGCCGTGCCTGTGATCTCGTAGCCCTCGCGACCCGCCAGGCTGTGGGTGAGGGTGCTCTTCCCC